>JBCNVJ010000227.1:0-7025 GCA_039630255.1 Fervidobacterium sp.
GTGTACAATGATGAGTATAACCGCCAACATTTTACAAAACACCTCCGAAGTTTTTGAATTTTGATAAAAGTGCTTTGACCTTGCTTGAATATTATATCATAGAATTAAGCAGTTGTGCAATAAGATTTATAAGTTTTATAAGTATTTGTGCGAACAGTAAAAGTTCTCAACCAAAAAGCAAGGTCTGATCAGTTTCTGGTAAATTTTCAAGTATACCCATTCGTTTCAGGACCTCTATTTGAGCTTTTGTAACACGAGCTCGAGTCATTAGATCTTCTACGGATGTATACATTTTTTCGTTTCTTTTTTCGACAATAGAAACCGCCACATTGTCACCTATACCGTGAATTTTATTGAATGGTATAATTAAATCTTTTCCGTCTATGATAAATCTTTTTGAATCGCTTCTTCTAAGATCCGGTTTTTTGAACCCAAATCCCCTTAGTAACATTTCAAGAGCTGCCTGAAGGACTTTTTCTTCATTTTTCTCTTTCACATCTTTTTTCATATTATTTGAAAGTTCTGCAAGCCTTCTTTTTATAGCTTCTTTACCTTTGAGTATAAATTCAGCATCAAATTCATCACCTTTAGTAGAAAAGTATGCAGCATAAAATGCTAAGGGATAGTGGACTTTAAAATACGCAATTCTAAAGGCCATACTCACATATGCAACTGCATGCGCTTTTGGGAAAAGATATTTTATCTTTTGGCACGATTCGATGAACCATTCTGGAACGTTGTGCTCTTTCATTATTTTAACTTCTTCTTCTTTCAATCCCTTACCCTTACGTACGTTTTCCATTATTTTAAATGACATCGCTGGTGGTACGCCTTTGTGAATTAAATAAATCATTATATCATCTCGGCAGGAAATAACTTCCGAAAGTGTAGCAATCTTTTTATTTATAAGTGTTTGAGCATTACCAAGCCAAACATCTGTTCCATGTGAGAGCCCAGATATTCTCACAAGTTCTGCAAATGTTTTAGGTCTTGTTTCTTTAAGCATACCCATAACAAAATCTGTACCAAATTCAGGTATACCTATTGTGCCAACGTCAGTACCCAATTCTTCAGGATCTATGTTTAACACTTTGACAGATGAAAATATGCTGATCGTTTTTTTATCATCCATAGGTACCGTCATTGGATCTACGCCACTGTATTCGTAAAGCAGTCTTATCATGGTGGGATCATCGTGCCCGAGTGCATCGAGTTTTACTAAGTCATCGTGTATTGATTCATAAGCAAAGTGAGTAGTATAAACCCCGGATTTCTTATCGTTTGCAGGATGCTGGAACGGTGTAAAATCATGTATGTCATAATCATGCGGTACAATCATAAGTCCGCCAGGGTGTTGACCCGTGGTTCGTTTTACACCAGTTACGTACATGGCAAGCCTTTCTTGTTCTGCAGGGTTTAATGGATTGACTACGTTCCCATTTTTATCTTCCATGTATGCTTTTACGTAACCAATGGCGCTTTTGTCTGCAATTGTGCTTATTGTACCTGCGCGAAACACTTTTGATTTACCGAATAGTTCTTCTATAAATCTGTGTGCTTGTTCTTGATATTCACCCGAAAAATTCAGATCTATATCGGGCACTTTGTCTCCTTCAAATCCCATAAAAACTTCAAAAGGTATATCTTGTCCGGCTTTTTCAAGCTTTGCACCACATCTTGGACAACGCTTATCGGGCAAATCGTATCCTGAACCAACCTCATCATGCAGCTCAAAATATTTACAATCAGGGCAACGATAATGCGCAGGTAAAGGATTGACCTCAGTTATTCCCACAAGATGTGCTACAAGCGAAGAACCAACAGAACCTCTTGAACCTACTACATAACCATCATCACCTGCTTTTTTAACTATCAAGTGAGCTATCATGTAAAGTACTGCATAACCATGACCTATGATACTGTTTAGCTCCTTTTCAATGCGGTTTTGAACAAGTTCAGGTAACGGGTCTCCATAAAGCTGATAAGCCTTTTCGTATGTCATTGCTCTCAACTTCTCATCGGCGCCTTCTATTTTTGGAGGATGTAGTTTTTTCTCAAGTGGTTGTAGATCCTCTATAATTTGGACTATCTTCTTAGGATTGTGTAAAACAACTTCCTGAGCTATATTCTCATCTTCAAATATTTCTAAGGCTGCTTTTATCATTTCTTCGGTCGTTCTAAGATAATAATTTGACTGTGAATCTTGAATATTACTTTGTGGTGCAAGTAGTACTTGCCTTGCCTTTATATCCTCAGGGTCTATGAAATGAGCATTTGATACCATAACAACTGGGATATTCAATTCTTTACCAACCTCATACAAAAGCTTGTAAGCTTCTTTCGCTTCTTGTGGTGTAAACTCCTCAGAAGATATTGTATCAAGCGGCATTATTTCTATGTAATCATAGAATTTTACAGCTTCTGTGAGTGCTCCTCTGTCTTTCTGAAGAGCTAATTCAAATATCTCAGAATTTGAACAACCTGTGCCAATCAATAATCCTTCTCTGTTTTTTTCCAGCTCGGATTTCAACACTTGTGGTACTACAAAAAACGTCTCCGTGTGAGATTTGGAAATGAGCTTGTATAAATTCTTCAATCCTGTTTTGTTTTGAACAAGAATGGTAACGTGATGAGGATGTTTTGTTAGCGGATCAATATTCTCAACGAGCTTATTAAGCCTTTCAAATGTTGTAATCGACTTTTTCTTCGCAAGCTCAATCAGTTTCCAAAAAACACCCGTGGTTATCCTTGCGTCATCCAACGCTCGATGATGTTGAAACGTTCCAAGATCAAAGTGATCTACGAGCTTATCAAGAGAAAAGGATTTCAACCTGTTTCTTAACAAAGATTGCGACAATCTAAGTGTGTCTATGTAAGGAGGGTTAAATTCAATTCCGTGCCTTGCGAAAACGTTTCTCAAAAATGAAACATCAAAATCAGCGTTATGAGCAACAATTACACAACCATGTAAGAAATCAAGAAACTTGTCCAAAACTTCGGCTATACCGGGTGCGTTCTCAAGCATTTGCTCAGTTATACCTGTAATTTCAAGGCTTTTTTTATTAACTTTCGAAGGCTTCACAAATGTATGAAATTCCTGTATTATTTTTCCTTGGTAGGTTTTTACAGCACCTATTTCCATTATTTCATCACTTCTTGGATTTAATCCTGTTGTTTCAAGATCGATAACAACATAAGTTGCGTCTTCTATATTTCCATCGATCTGGTTTATCATTATTTTCTTTGGATCGATTGCAAGGTAAAGCTCTGCACCAAAAATAGGTTTGATTCCCATAGATTTCGCAAGATCATAAAATTCCGGAATACTTTGTACATTACCGTGCTCGGTAATAGCTATCGCATCCCAGCCCCAATTTTTGGCTGTTCTTACGTATTCGGAAATATCCATCACACTATCTAAGTCACTCATTTTTGTATGTGCGTGCAATTCCACACGTTTTTCAAAAGCCTTATCAACACGATCAAGTGACGGAATTTCAGTAAAATTGTCTATTCTTAGAAAAGGACTACCATTCTTGTCTGGAAGAATTGCACCTGTGAATATATACCAATTCCCAACCGAAATTTTTTCTTCAGCAAGTTGCACCTTGGAATTGAATGCTTTAAGAGTAAATGAATCTTTTTTATCTGTAATGTATATATTCAAAAGTTCATCGCTTATTTTATCAATTTTGAAAACTTTTCCATACATCTTTACTTTTCTCTTAGAATTAGATGCGTTTGGAATTCTCGACGGTGAATAAATACTCTTGATTACTTCGTGTATGTTATCTTTGATTTCTCCGTGATCCTTTGTTAAAAGATCGTTCTCTACGTTTGAATTTTTTTGAATGTTAGAAAACTGAATAAAGTTTAAGTCATTAACATCCAAATTTTCGCTAGCATGTGTCTCGGTAGTTGTCTGCACAACTTCCACAAGATAATCTTGGAACGGAAGGTTTGGTTTTATTTTTTTTAATTTCTTAAGTACATGTGTTTTTGCAAATTCTCCTATTGCGTAAATTTTAAGTACATTGTCACTTATTTCTATCTTTTCTATGTACTTACCTGAACCATTGAGCTGTTCGTAAACAAATTTTTCAAGATTATCTTTTCCAAATTCCGAATCTGATTCAGTGACAACATCAACGTGTGCCCCTATAAATTTGCTCAAACTGTTTTTAAAAACCTCAATATCACCTTTAAACTTATCAACAAAGAAGGTAATCACTTCTCTCTTTTTGTCGTATACAACCTTTTTCAATATACCATTCGCATTGCTTATACCTATCTTGCTGGCAATGGTTTTCAAATCTTTTTCCGTCTTAAACACATAGATCATATAACCACCCCTGAATCTTGGGAAAATCTTCAAACTCTCTGACTAAAGTTCTGTTCACTCAAAACGGCAGCACACCAAGCAATAGCAAGTGCATCAGCTGCATCGTCTGGCTTTGGCAATTCTTGGAGTTTCAATAAGATTTTCATTATCTTTTGTATTTGTGCTTTCTCAGCACGCCCGTAACCAGTTACAGTAAGCTTAACTTGGTGAGGTGTAAACTCAACAAATGGTATTTTGGAATGTTTGACGGCAAGTAAAATAACCCCACGTGCTTCACCGACATATATAGCAGTTTTGACATTCTTGTAAAAGTATAAACTTTCAATTGCCACAAGATTTGGTGAATAGGTTTCTATAATTTCTAAAATTTGGGTGTAGATAAGATCTAATCTGTTTTCAAAATTCTCCCCTTTTTCTGTTATTACGACACCATGATCTATGTGCGAAATTTTGTTGCCCTTCTTTTCAACTATCCCATATCCTACAATCCCATATCCTGGATCTATACCAAGAATCCTCATGTGCTTCCTCCGCAAATTTCAAAGTCACAACTTGATTATCGATTATACTACATAAGCCACAGTAATAATGTTAAGATTGTAAATGTTAACAATGTTAACTTAATGTATGAACATGGCATCACCAAATGAGAAAAATCTGTACCTTTCTTGCACTGCTATGTTGTAAGCTTTCATAGTTAACTCATATCCTGCAAATGCACTAACAAGCATTATCAAAGACGATTTTGGCAAGTGAAAATTAGTTATTAACGCATCTACTATTTTAAACTCAAAGGGCGGGTAGATAAAAATGCCTGTTTTACCTGAGTAAGAATCTGCTTCAGGTAGTCTTGCAATTGTTTCGAGCGTTCTAACTGTTGTTGTTCCAACTGCTATAACTCGTTTTCCCTCTTTCTTAACCTTTTTTATTGCTTCTACCGCCTCTTGCGGTACTAAATAATATTCCTCATGCATTTTATGCTGCCTTATATCTTCAACCTTAACAGGCCTAAATGTTCCAATTCCTACATGAAGTACTATTTCTACAAATCTAACTCCGCGGGCTTTCAATTCATTTATTAAATTTTCTGTAAAATGCAATCCTGCAGTTGGCGCAGCAACACTTCCTTCATGCTTTGCATAGACGGTTTGGTATCTTTCAAGATCTACATTCTCGCTTTTAATGTAATGCGGCAATGGAACAGTTCCAAATGAGAATATCTCATGATCTTCACGCTCAGAAAATTCCACTATTCTTGTACCCTCTTCTGCACGAGATAAACATTTAGCGAACAGTTTTCTACCATCCTTTTCAAAAAACATTTCACTTCCTTCTTTAACTGCTTTACCCGGTTTGACAAGACACTTCCATTGCCCACAACCAACCTTTTCAAGCAAAAGTAATTCAACATTTCCACCAGTTATTTTTTTTCCAAGAAGTCTTGCTGGAATAACTTTTGTAGAATTGAATACCAATAAATCTCCACTAGTAATGTAGTGTACAATGTCTTTAAATATTTTGTGCTCTATATTGCCAGTTTTTCTATCAATTATCATTAATCTTGAATGATCTCTTGGCTCTATAGGAGACTGTGCAATTAGTTCACTTGGAAGGTAATAATCATAAGTTTCAAGCTTGTTAAGATCTATATTTCTCAATCATATCACCTCACTTGTGATAAACTGTTTTCAAAATTAAAGGGCGGCTACACCGCCCTTCATTCAAGAACTTCAAATTCTGAAAGGTTTATTTTCTCAAAGAAAGCTTTTCAAGAAGTTGTTTGTAGAGTTCTGGATCTTTTCTCATAAGATACTTCAACATTTTTCTTCTTCTCCCAACCATTTTCATAAGTCCACGTCTGGAATGATAATCTTTTGGATGGTTCTTAAGATGTTCTGTCAAATGTCTTATACGTGCTGTTAGAAGCGCAATTTGAACAGCTGTACTACCGGTATCTGTGTCGTGAATCTGAAACTCTTTGATAATATCTTCCTTGTTCATATCCTACACCTCCATCAACGTTGTCCACTTGCCAAGTAGAGGCTAAACCTACAACCGAGCAAGGGCATGATAATCATATAATAAAACCTGACAGTTGTCAAGCAAACTTATTACAAGTGCCTAAAACAAATGTATTTTGTAGCTTTTTGCACTTAAGCAATGCTATGTTCTAAATTCACGCTCTTAAATTCTTTTGAAAAAGAAAAAAACATTTGCAAAATCTTATTCCAAAGTGCTATAATATAAAGCAGGATATAAAATCGAGGTTGTTTTTTCTAAATTTTAATCTACAAGATTGCATTGCGGCATTTACTTAAGGTATTCAATCACACTTTTCAAAAGGGAGGGAAAGTTATGAAAAAGCTGGGGATTATTCTTGCGGTTGTTTTTTTTGGTTTAATGGTCTTTGCTCAGGCTGATCTTAGTAGTATTGTCAACAGGATAGAACTACTTGAAGAATACGCAAATATGATCTACGATGCTGTGGGAACAAAGGTTGCCTATGAAGACCTCGAAGAAATTTATCAAAAGTTAAATGATTTAGAAAATTATGTACGCAGCATTATTGAAGACATAAAAGTAACACTTGATATTCATGATGGCGATATTCTTAAGATTTACGAAACCATCGGCACACTTTCTGAACAAGTTAGTGCGTTAAGTGAAATGCTTGCTGGTCAAG
>JBCNVJ010000228.1:0-2705 GCA_039630255.1 Fervidobacterium sp.
TATGTTGATGTTGAATTACGCATACCAAGTATTGAAAAAGCTAAAACTTTACTTGGTTTTGAACCAAAGATCGATCTTGAAGAAGGACTTAAGAAAACCATAGATTGGTACAGGGAGAAGATGTTTAAATGATTAAACTGAGTGTCCCAGATATCGGTGAAGAAGAAATTGAGGAAATTAAGAAAGTTTTAGAAAGTGGTTGGCTTGTTCAAGGTGATAAGGTATATGAGTTTGAAAACATGGTCAAAAATTATATAGGTGTCAAGCATGTATTAGCCGTAAGTAACGGTACCGCTGCTTTACACCTTGCCCTTTTGGCACTTGATGTATCTCAAAAAGATGAAATTATCGTTCCAGATTTCACTTTTCCAGCAACTGCAAATGTTGTAGAAATTGTTGGTGCCAAATGTCAATTTGTCGACGTGGATATATCAACATTTAACATTGACCCTGACAGAATAATAAACAAAATTACGGAAAAAACAAAGGCTATTATTGTTGTCCATGAATTTGGGTGTCCAGCACAAATGGACAAAATCATGGAAATCGCGGAAAAGTATAGTTTGAAAGTTATAGAGGATGCTGCATGCGCACTTGGTAGTGAGTTTAATGGCAAGAAGGTTGGTACTATCGGTCATGTGGGATGCTTTAGTTTGCATCCAAGAAAAAATATAACTACAGGTGAAGGAGGGCTTGTTGTAACAAACGATGACAAAATCGCAGAAAAGGTAAGTTTGTTGAGAAACCATGGAATTAAAATTAGAAATGGAAAGGTTAATTTCGAAATTGCCGGGTTGAATTACAGACTTACAAATATTCAGGGTGCTATTGGGATCGTTCAGATGAGAAAACTTGAATCGATAATACAAAAGCGTAAATTACTTGCTGAAGTTTACGCAAATTTTCTGAAAGAGATACCTTGGATAAAATTACCGCACGAACCATTCTATGGAAGGCATATATGGCAAACGTATCATGTTTTACTTGACGAAAGAGTTGATAGAAATTCTTTGATAGATTACTTAAGAACGAATGGAATAGAATCAAACTATGGAGCGTACGCTGTTCATCGCGAGCCTTACTACAAAAGAAAGTACAACTTACAAGATCGTGATTACAAAAATTCGATAATATCAGCAGATTATGGACTTGCTTTACCGATGCATAGTAAATTGAATTACGATGATGTAGTTTATATATCTAAAAAATTAAAAGAATACGAATTTTAAAAAAGTAAGGAGGGGAATATATTGATCCGTAGTGAAGATATCTGCCTAAGACCGCTGAGTATAGAAGATACGAATTTTATTCTTGAACTTAGAAATGATCTTGATGATTCTTTAAGTTACTTCAGCGATTATCCTTTGTACGATTTTGAGCATATGGATTGGCTAAAGAAGAAAGAAAAAGACATAGACATGATAATAGAATACAAAGGACAACGAGCTGGACGTGTCAGGATAACAAATTTGGATTATAGAAATCAAAGGTGTGAATTCGGAATTCATGTACATAAAAATTTCAGAGGTATGGGTATAGCATACAAGGCTGGGAGAATTATTATTGATTATGTTTTTCAAAATCTTCCTATAAGGAAAATATATCTATATACCTTAGAAGAAAATGTTAGAGCAGTTAACTTATTCAAAAAGTTGGGTTTTGTAATTGAAGGCACATTTATCAAGGAAATCTTTAAAGATGGAAAATGGAGGAACATCTTAAGAATGGCTATTCTCAGACAAAATTTGGACTAATCAGATAAAATGGAGGCACAAAAATGGATATAAAAAGTATGATAAATGAGGAAATTATTAAAAAGAACTTTTCGAAGGCAAAAGAATTAACTGAACACTTTTCTGATCCTGTACAAAGATATAACGCTCTTGGAATTATACACTTTTACGAGGGTAATCTTGATTTGGCAAAGAGTATGTTCGAAGATGCTTTGAAAATCAACCCCATAGATTCAGATGTTTTATTTAATTACTCAAAGGTTTTGTTTGAGAAAGGTGAATACTTTAAATCTTGGAGATATTTAACAAGGATAACGGATAAAAACTGGGAAGTATGGGATATGTTGGGAGATACGCAGTTAAAGTTGAATAATCCAGCGATGGCAGTTTATTATTATAAGAAAGCTTATGAATCATCTAAGCTGCCAGAATTAAAAGAAAAATATGAGTTAATTAGAAAAAAATACTACAAAGGCAAAAGAATTGTGTTTTTATGTAAAGAAATTCTCGACAGCTTTTTAGGTGACATTATTGATGTATTATCAAATATATATGATACCAAGTTAGTTAAATCTGACGATCTTAACGATAAAATAATTCAAGCATATGATTGGGCAGAGATTGTGTGGATTGAATTTGCAAATGAACTTTCAATCGATATCACAAATAAATTGTCGAAAAAGAATAAAAAAATTGTGTGTAGATTGCATAGTTATGAAGCGCTTAACTATTTCCCACAATATATTGGATGGTCTAATGTTGATAAACTCATTTTAGTTAGTAAGCATATTCAAACTATTTTACAGACTTTCCACAAAAATGTTTATCCTAAGATAAATGATATACAAATAGTACCAAACGGAGTTAACTTGAACAAATTTAAATTTAAAAATAGGCAACATGGTTATGATATTGCAATCGTTGCGAATATAGATTACAAAAAGGATCCAGCTGCTTGGATGCAAGTAATTG
>JBCNVJ010000229.1:0-2531 GCA_039630255.1 Fervidobacterium sp.
CTTACGCTTCTTTGAGAGCATGTGAAGAGGATGGAATAAGCATACCTATAGTTGGTTTCGATAATATTCTTTTGTCGGAAATAGCAGGCCTAACAACAGTGGACCAGAACATAGAACTAATTGGTGAGAAGGTAGCACATAAGTTGCATATGCTTTCTTTAAATAAGAGAGTGAGTTCTGAAGTGGTGAAAACTAAATTGATTCTTAGGGGAACGAGAAAGTTCCTTACTTCAAAAGAGGGAGGTCGAAGGGTATGAAAAGGTTAGTAACGGTACTTTTGGCAATTTTACTCTCAGTTGGTTTGATGGCGGCAACAAAGGTAACTATCTCTGGTTGGCCCGGAAACCCTGTTGAAGAAGCTACTATCAAAAAAGCAGTCGAAACTTTCAACTCTACGATCGGTAAGCAAAAAGGTATCGAAGTAGTTTGGGAGCCTATCGCTGGCGATTACAAACAAGTTCTTATGACAAGACTTTCGGGTGGTACAGGTCCAGATATTTTTTACGTTGATGTTTATGTTTTCGAAGAACTTGCAAGAGCGAATGTATTACTTCCACTTGATACATACGTAAAAAAGGATAACTTTGATTTGAACGATTTCTACACATCACTTATTGATGCATTCAAATACCAAAACAGACTTTATGGTATAGCAAAGGATTTCTCAACACTTGCACTTTGGTTCAACAAAGAAATATTCGATAAATACAAGGTACCATACCTTACAAATGATGAAACATGGGATACATTCCTTAACAAACTCCTACAACTTAAGAAAGCTGGTTATGATACTCCACTTGGGCTTGCTCCCGACTTTAACAGAGTGATACCATTCATCATCAGCTTTGGTGGAAGACTTGTTAAACCTGATCTTTCCACTGCCCTTGGTGAACCAAACTCAAAAAAGGCGATCCAATTCTACATTGATCTTGTTGTGAAGCACAAAGTTGCAAAAGAACCATCAGCACTCGGTTCCGGTTGGCTTGGTGAAGCTATAGCTACAGAAAAGTGCGCTGTTGTTATGGAAGGTCCATGGACAATTGGTTTCATGAAAGGCTCATTCCCAGATACATTTAAGAAAATGGGTATTGTTGAGATGCCAAAAGGAATAAAGAAAGCAACGATGATTTACACAGTTGCATGGTCAATTAACAGGGCAACTCCAAACAAAGATGCCGCTTGGGAAGTTCTCAAGTTCTTGGTAACAGAAGGTCAAAAGATATTTGTTGAAGGTGCTGGAGTGCTTGCGTCAAGAAAATCAATAGCAGCGCAAGATAAAGATCCTATTAAACAAGTATTCTACAAAGGTGCAGAATACGGTGTACCTTGGAAGGTTTCAACACCAACAGGATTATTCGCAACCGCAAACGATCAAATTAACTCATTACTCAAAGACTTGTTCTACAATAAACTCACAGTTGATGAAGCAGCAAGATTAATCGAAACAAACTACAACAAATGGATAGGAAAATAAGTATCTAAGGCGATTCTAATTATGGTGAGGGAGGCACTCGCCTCCCTTTTATTAAAATGTATTGGGGGTTGCACTTATGAAGTACAAAACTAAGGAAGCAATTGTCGGATATATATTTGCGACGCCGATCATTTTAACAGTTCTTATATTCACAATATATCCTATAATTGCAGCATTTTATTACAGCCTCACAGACTATCAGCCTCTTGAGGCAAGGAAATTTACATATTATTTTAATCCATATGATGCTTTGGAGATTCACACAGGAGTTCTCAGAGAAGAAGCGAAAAACTACAAAGTTGATGAAATAATCAAATTCTTCGATCCTGTAAGTTTTGTGGAAATTGACGTCGGTGTTAAGCTAAGCGAAGAGGAAAAAAAGATAATAAAACAAAACTTTGACTCGCTTAATTTAATAAATGATTACAAAGATCAAAAGTTGCCGAAGGAGATAAAAATTTCTGAATTTTTAAAGAAATATGTAAGAAACGACGGTAAAAGATTCACAAGGTATATTCCAAAATTTGTTGGACTTGAAAATTTTAAACAGATGTTCAAGGACATGTACTTTTACACATCTTTCTGGAATGCCATACTTTACTCTCTAATAGTTGTTCCAGTCCAAACATTGTTGGCAATAATCCTTGCAGTCGCTGCTAATTCAAAGATAAAGGGAGTAAATCTGTTTAAGTCTATCTTCTTTTTGCCTGCTATAACCTCTTCAGCGGCATTATCTATGATTTTTTGGCTTATATACTCTAAACCTGGTATATTGAATAAAATATTACTCAGTCTCTTTGGATGGGCTGGGTTTCAGCCAATAGATTACTTAAACGAACCGAACATTGCACTTTTTGCAATTATGGTAATGAACATCTGGTCAACAGCTGGATATTTTATGGTTACATTTTTGGCAGGTTTACAAGATATTCCATCAAGCATTTACGAAGCGGCAAAGATAGATGGGGCAAATGGTTGGCAAACGTTCTGGAAAATAACAATTCCTTTGTTAAGACCACAAATTGTGTTTGTCTCAATTATGGGAACAATAGGTTGT
>JBCNVJ010000023.1:0-4259 GCA_039630255.1 Fervidobacterium sp.
AAGAGAAAAAACCTTGAATACTGGGTTGATGGAGTAGTGGTTAAGGTAAACGAATTCGAAAAGCAAAATGAACTTGGGCAGACAGCAAAATCTCCACGTTGGGCAATCGCATTTAAATTTCCAGCTCATCAGGTTAGAACAAAGATAATAAACGTTACTTACCAGGTTGGTCGAACAGGGGTGATAACACCTGTCGCTGAATTTGAATCAGTTGAACTGGAAGGAACTATTGTTAAAAGAGCTTCTTTACATAACTTTGATTACATTTTGGAAAATGATATTCGCTTAGGTGATTACGTTTTTATAGAAAAAGCAGGCGGAATAATTCCTCAAATTTCTCATGTAATAATTGATTTAAGAAGCGGAAACGAAATACCTATAAATCCACCAAAACAATGCCCTGTTTGTAACGGAGAAGTTGGGAAGGAATCAAAAGAGTACGTTGCATACAAATGTCTTAATCCACATTGTCCAGCAAAACTTAAAAGACATCTTGAAGTTTTTGTATCAAGACAAGCGTTAGACATTCAAGGACTTGGTCCGAAGATAATTTCGAAAATGGTTGATGGAGGGTTAGTAAATGATATTGCAGATATATTCTATCTCACTTTATTTGATCTATCCCAAATCAGCGGTCTTGGTCCTAAAATGATTTCAAACATACTAAGTGAAATAGAAAAGGCAAAGCAAGTGTCTTTTGATAAATTGATTGTCGGGCTTGGGATACCAAATGTTGGAGAAAAGATAGCAAAAGTTTTGGCAAAAAAATTCAAAAATATTGAGAGGCTCATGAGCGCAACTGTCGAAGAACTGCTTGAGATTGAAGGTATAGGCATGGATATAGCTCAAAGCATTGTCAATTATTTCAAACAACCGAAGACAAAAGAGATCATAAAAAAACTAAAAAGTGCCGGTATAAAGATGGAATCCGAAGAGAGTGAAGTAAAAAACGTGTTGAATGGTCTCACGTTTTGTATAACAGGTACTCTTAAAAAATTTTCTCGAGAAGAAGCCAAAAAACTCATAGAGCAGCTTGGAGGACATTTTACAGATAATCTAACAAAGAAAACAGATTATTTAATCATCGGTGAAAATCCTGGTAGTAAAGCACAAAAGGCAGCTAAATTTGGTGTGAAAGTAATAAACGAGGAAGAGTTCTTAGAGATGATTAACCAGAAAGGGGTAGATGCAGAAGAGTGGATACGAAAAAATACGCTATTTTAGCATTTGGAGGGATGGGTACCCGATTTGGCTGGATAAAACCTAAACAATTTTATCCAATATTTGGTGAAAAGACTATTATCGAGTATCTCGTTGAAAAATTTCTTTCGTTTGATATCTTTGATGAAATTGTGGTAATCTCACCTTCAAGTTACATTGAAGAAACAAAAAATATTCTATTGAAACATTTGATGATGGTAAGCGTGGTTGAAGGAGGTGATACAAGGGAACGGTCGATATGGAACGGTCTGTCTTTTTTAAAAAGTAGTGCAAAAGAAGACGATATAGTTCTAATCCATGACGGAGCACGACCGTTGGTTAGTAAAGAATTAATAAAGGCAAACATTGATTTGTGCGTTAATTTAGGGGCTGTAGTAACTTCCGTTGTTTCGACTGATACGTTGAGTTATTCCGAAAATGGTGAATCAATAGACAAGGTTGTTGACAGAAATAAAATACGTTTGCACCAAACACCGCAAACTTTCAAATTTGGAATAGTAAAAACAGCTATGGAAATGAATTTTCAAAGACTGGACACCTTTTCAGATGATGCATCAGTAGTACTTGCAAGCGGTTACAAAGTTTATTATATCGAAGGGCATAGACTAAACATCAAAATAACAACACAAGATGACTTAGACATACTTCGGTACATAATAAGCAAAGGAGGGAGATTTGTCTGAATTTTAAGAAAATATTGGTAAACATAATAATAGCACTCGCAATTGGACTGTCTATAATCAATATAGTTGGTGTCTTCTTTGCTAAGCAAAATCCGTTTAAAGCTATTTTGTCCTTTCCAGTTAAAATTATTCCAGTGATAATTTTTTTATTGTTTGTCGACTATGTTTTTCATGCGTTAAGGTTGATGGTTGTAGTCAAAAGCATGGGCTATAAAATAAGTTTTTTTCAAGCATTTGAAAATGTATTTTTCAACATTTACTTTTCCTTTGTAACCCCTATGTCAATTGGTGGACAACCTTTTCAGATATATCATCTTTCAAAAATTGGTGTTTCAACTTACGATGCAACAAACATAGCTATAAGCAGGATGTTTATCGGAATTTTAGTTGTCTTTGCGATTGACATCACGCTCATAAGTAGGGTAATTGGGATTCTTAGAGGTACAGTTGGGCTAACGTTTGTACTACTTGGTTTTTTGGTAACCTTGGTGATAAGCCTTGCTGGATTTTTTGCATTTATGAACAAAAAGTTTTTGTTTGGTGTATTCAAATTTATAAATAAACTGACAAAATCACAAAAGCTTAAAGATAAAGAAAAAGCAGCGATAGAGTGGATAGACAAAATGAGTACATCCACTAAGACTTTGTTCTTTAAAAATTACTGGGCACTTGTAATTGATTTTGCATTGGGTGTCTTAGCATCGTTAATTACTCCTTTACAACTGAAACTATGTATAGAAGCCATTTCAAACACTGAAATACCGTTAAGTTTTATATGGGGTATTTTGATGATGTTGAATACCATTGTGTATTACATTCCTACTCCAGGTTCAAGTGGAGGTATTGAAGGTTTCTATCAACTTGTGTTTTCACATTTGTATGATACAGGATCAGCAATGACTGGTATATTGATGTACAGAGTCATAACTTATTATCTTATAGTATTCACAGGAACGATTCTTATTTGGAAATTTGCACGGTTCAGAGAAGACACGAATGTTTCATCTACTAAAATTTAAGGTTGCGGTTTGGGGGGAGATTATATGAATTCAAAAAGTCCATGGCTTATACTGAGTGATTCACATGATAATATACCAAAAATCAAAAAGATAATAGATATAGCCGTTGGCAAAAATATAAGCAGAATAATCCATCTTGGTGATATAGTTTCTCCTTTTATTGCTCCTTATCTACTTGTAGAAGGTATAGAATTTACCGGTATTTTTGGAAACAACGATGGTGAAAGAGTGTTTTTAATCCAAAAATTTCAGAATAAACTCCACAATGGTCCGTACGAAAAACAGGTAGATAACTTTCGCTTGTTCTTAATGCATGAACCATATGCATTGTTACCAGCGGTGAAATCACAACTTTACGATTTCGTATTTTACGGTCACACCCATCAAATGGATATAAGAACGGAAGGAAGAACGTTAGTTATAAACCCTGGTGAATCGTGTGGTTATCTTACAGGGAAAGCAACAGCAATCTTATTGGAACCATCTACCAAAGAATATGAAATTATTGAAGTTTGATTTTGAAAATGAAATATCAAATATTATTAAGTTAATCACAAATACATGTTGTATAGTCTGTGATACAGAAAGCAAAGGTCACAGGCTTTGTGAAAAATGTGCTGAGAAAATAAATAGTCCCTCTCCTGGTTTCTTAATTCATAACAACATGAGGATATATTACTATGGGCTTTACAAAGAGGCGTTAAGTGATTTTATAATCGCGTATAAGTACAACAACCATCACTCATTATCAAAAGAATTCTCTAAGATGCTTTATAAAGCAATAATTGCACACAACATTAGTTTTGAAATCGTCACCTACATACCTGCAACAAAATCCGCGAAGAAAAAAAGAGGATACGACCATATGAAGTTAATAGCCAAAGAATTTTCCAAAATAACAAATATTCCATACATCAACGTGCTTATAGCAGTTCGTGAGACAGATCAGTTGACAGCAAAAAACAGGCAAGAAGCTGTTAAAGGAAAATTTATGCTGCATGAAGATAGTAGCTATGTAATCAAAGACAAGTCTGTTTTGTTGATTGACGATGTTTACACTACGGGAAGTACTATGAGAGAAGCTTTAAATATCCTGAAAATATATGGCGCAAAAGAAGTAATTCCGTTGGTAATAGCCATGAACAGATAGAAAAAGGGAGGGACGGCTGATGGGAGGAAGATACATAACTGAAACAACATCTTTTGAATACATTGCCGAGCACTTTCCATATCTAATACAACCTCTTCTTGAGATGGGGATTAAAGTAATAGTTTGCGGTGATATAAAATGGGGTACTTTGGGAGAAGAACTAGAGAAAATTAATCTGGAAAAGGA
>JBCNVJ010000230.1:0-7339 GCA_039630255.1 Fervidobacterium sp.
AAATCCCACAAATCAATTCAAAAGATCAGAGTATCAGAGCGGAAAGTGAGCGAATAGCTATCAATACTCCAATACAAGGCAGCGCAGCTGATATCATGAAAATTGCAATGATAAACATCCATAAGCGACTCAAAGAAGAAAGGCTAAAAACCATTATGATCCTGCAGATTCACGATGAGCTTGTATTTGAAGTCCCAGAAAATGAAATTGATAAAGTCAAATCAATAATCAAACATGAAATGGAAAATGCAGCACAGTTAAAGGTACCTCTGGTAGTTGATATATACATTGACAAATACATTCTGTAATTTGGCTCAGTAAATAAGTATAGATCCCACAAATAGTAAAGAAGCCGCAATCAATCTTAGACCTATTTCCTCTTTCAACAATAGTTTGGCAAAAATCATTGTAACAAAAACAGAAAGCATGGAAAGAGGTTCAGCAACACTCACTCCAAGATAATCAAACGCATTAAGAAGAGCGACGTAAGAATAAGCGTTGCAAATTCCACCGAAGATAAGGTGGAATATTTTTTCTTTTACAATTTTTGAATAATCAGTGAGTTTACTTCCAGAAATCAATCCAAAAATGAATATATACGTGCTTATAACAAGGTACACCCCAACCGAATAACTAAGTGGTGAAATACTCTGTGTGATTTTCCTATCTATTATTCTCCCAAAAGACATAAGTAAAGATGCTAAAATCATTGCCACAGCTCCTTTGCTCTTAAGTAAGCTTTTGTAAGACAAAAGAACATTACTTTGCTTTTTCAAAAAACTCACTCCGTAAATCATAAGTAAAGCACCTGCAAGCTTCTTAACACTAAATGGCTCATCTAAGAAAATAGCAGACAATAATACCAAGAAAATTGCATTCAAGTTATACAAAGGAGCAACAACGGAAGTATCCTCGTGTCCAAGTGCGTATGTATACAATGAGAAAGAAAACGAATAAATCATACCACTTAAGGCAGATTTTGTAATTACATTAATATTTATGGTTTTAAAAAATGGAAAGAACGACAGAAAAGAAAAGAAGAAAAATCCCCAAGCTGCTACAAACGTGGGTGAATCTTTTGAAATCTTGTTACCTGCAATCCTCTCGTAACCCAGCAGCAATATTCTCAGTGCCATCCATAATATTCCCATAACTGTACCTCCGTAGTATAATTTTTTATAACCATCACTTGTTAATTATAATATAACATACATCTTTGAAAAAAGAAGGAAGGAGTTGATTGGTAAAATGGTCAAATTAAAAAAAGAAGCCACCACAGTCTCGTTGTGGAAAGTATTCTCTATAACTGCTAAAGTAGGAGGTGTAACAATAGGTGGAGGATACGCAATGGTACCAGTAATAAGAGAAGAATTTGTAACTAAAAATAAACTTCTTTCAGATGAAGAATTTACATCTCTTTTGGTAATAGCTCAATCTTTGCCAGGCCCAATCGCTGTTAATACTTCAGCACTTGTCGGTTACAAACTTCGAAAAATTCAAGGCACGATCTCTGCAGTAGTAGGGGCTATATTCTTTCCTACATTAATCATTCTTGCCATAGCTGCTTTGGTTTCGAAGTTTTATAACATTCTTTCCCCTTTTTTAAGAGGTATGAAAATCCCTCTGTTTTCTGTACTGTTAGTATCTGTGCTTAAAATGTGGAAAAGTAACGTAAAAGACACTGAAGATACAATTATTTTTATGATATCTTTTACTTTTGTGAGCTTTTTCAAATTGAACCCCGTATTTGTTATATTACTTACCATACTTTATTCACTAATAAGAGGTTCTTTTAAAAATAAAGATGATGTAAAAGAAGGTGATCGATAGTGATTTATTTTAAGTTATTTCTGACGTTTCTTCAAATTGGAGGTGTAAGCTTCGGTGGTGGATATAGTATTTTGAAGGTGATAAGTCATTACGTGGTAGAAACAAACAAATGGTTAAGTTTAGACGAATTTAACGAAATAGTCGCAATATCTCAATCAACTCCTGGCCCAATAGGGATAAATGCCGCCACCTTTGTAGGATACAAAGTAGGTGGAATATTTGGATCGCTGATTGCCACAGCATCGGCTATATTGATTCCAATAATTCTATCTTTAAGTGTATTTTTTCTTTACTCAAAGCACAAAGAGAACAACAGGATTAAACTTATAATTTCAAAACTTAAACCTGTTATTGTTGCAATGATATGTTCCGCTGCACTTAATTTCACAAAAGATGCTTTCAGTAATCTTTTTTCAATCGTATTCACCGCTATATCAACGGCTCTCTTGTTGTATTTAAAATTAGACAACATCTTTCTTTTATTACTTTCTGGGGTATTCGGGCTCATTATTTTTAAATAAATATGGTATAATTAAAGCAAGATTTAATTTTTCTGATCTCTGGAGTCAAATTTGTGAACCTTAAAAACGGAGGTGACAACATGTCTAAAGAAGGTATTGAAAATGTAGTGTTATACGATGATGGTGTTCATAAATTCATATTTCTTGCCTGGGAAGAGAAAGAAGAAGAAGGTATAGTCCAAACTAACCAATACATAATCGTCGATGGCAACGAGGCTATGTTACTCGATCCCGGAGGGGCTCATGTGTTTCCGAGGGTATTAGCAAATGTGTCTGAGGTAGTTGAACCAAGTAAAATAAAATATATATTTTTCACACACCAAGATCCAGATGTTACATCTGGAATAACTTTGTGGCTTTCGATAGCAGAAAATTCTAAGATATATATATCGGCACTTTGGACAAGATTTTTACCGCACTTTGGAATATACGACCAGCGGAGGGTAGTTCCAATACCAGATCGAGGAGAAAAGCTGAAGTTACAATCAGGGACTGAGCTTGAGTTTATTCCAACTCATTATTTACATTCAACAGGAAACTTCACCTTATACGATCCGAGGGCGAAGATACTTTTCTCAGGTGACTTGGGAGTAGCTGTTTTTCCAAAAGGACAAAGGTATGTTTTTGTAAAAGACTTTTCAGAACATGTAAAATTGATGGAATTATTCCATAAAAGATACATAACATCCAGTGTGGCTTTAAAAAAATGGCTAAGCATAGTTGAAAAAAAAGAGATAGAAATCGTTGCCCCACAACACGGAGCTATATTTAAAGGTGAAAATGTGAAAAAGCTATTTGAATGGTTTAAGAACCTAAGATGTGGGATCGATATAATAGATGAGATATATGGTAGGTGAGCTGTTATGCCAAAAATAGAAAAAGAAACGCTTGAACAAATATCATCTGCTTTCTTTGCAGAAAATCTTATGACCTCGTTTATGTCACAACTTGACGAAGCGTTGATTTCCCGAGTCGAAAATGTTAAAACAAGCATCGAAGAACTACAAAATGTTTTTATTGAAATGCAAAATAGGTTGCAGAACTTGGTTTTGCAATTCGATAAAGAAGCAAGAGAAATTACACAAAGCATTGCCCAATCACAAGAGGTGAACGAAAGGATAGTAAACGAAATTAGAAAATCAGGAGCCGATATAAACAAAATAAATGAGGTTGTTATGAATTCTGTAAAAGAGACGGCAAAGACACTAGAAATGTTCAGTAACGTAGAAAATATGGTTGTAGAGATAACGAAAATTGCTAAGCAAACAAACTTGCTGGCTCTTAATGCTTCAATAGAAGCAGCAAGAGCTGGAGAATTTGGAAAAGGATTCGCAGTAGTGGCATCGGAGGTTCAGAAACTTGCCGGAGAGTCAAATCGTGTTGCAAAGGAAATTACCATTCAAGTTAAAGAATTATCTAAATCTGTTTCTGCTGCACTTGAAAGTATAAAATTAGTTGGTGAAATCTTCACGACGGTTCAAAATTCTTTCCAAGAGTTACTTGGTTTTATGCAGCAGAATGCAACATTTTTATCTCATGTTGCAAATATTTTAGAAAACACTAAGGAAGAGCTCTCAAGCGAAAATAAAAACTTTTCAAAAGCCGTAGATGTTATGGAAAGTGCAACAAATAAATTTGACACACTCTCCAGAGTTATTTCTTCAATTGTGAAAGCCCAAGTCAAACTCAAAGATCTTAAACTCTGAAATATTAGGAGGAGTTGGAACATTTTGACAAAATGTGAGAAGGTCCAAAAGATTGTAATTTTTGCATTACTTTTGATCTTTTCTATCGTTGCATTTTCTGTTTCACAAAAAGCAATTGAATATTATTCTGCTGCTGAACTTTCTTACAAATCAGGTGATTATACCACAGCTTTAAGGAATTACGAACTGGCATTGACAACAGACCCTACTATTGAAGGGTTCGATTCGTATGTCAAATTTAAAATGGGCATATCAGCTTACATGGTTGGTAACTATGATAAAGCACGCGGTTACCTAAGTGGTTATAACACAGGATTTGTGAAAGAACTCCTTTCATCCATCAATAAACGGCAAGCTCAAGATGAATGGAAAAGATGGATAATAAAACACAAGCCGGCTGTATCCGAAATTCCTACGCAAACTTCTTATGATACGCCAAAAAGCAAACCTACAAATTTCATACTCCCTATAATTATCTTCTTAATCATCTTTATCGCCCTTTTATTTGCTGAAATAAGAATACTCAAAATAAGAAAACAAGTAATAGAATTACCTTTTAAGCCAGAGCAAGCTAAAGATGTCGTTTTTGCTCAACCAGTTGCACAAACTGCCGAAGAACGTAAAAAGGAAGTACCGGTTGAAGGTATAGAACTTATACCTGAGAATGCAAAAATCATTGACTTTGAGACACTTTTGAGTAGTGACATCGATGCGTTTAAAGAATTACTTGAAGCTGCGACAAGTACGGAAGAAATAACGGAGGTCTTAGCAAAAGAGGAACAAGAGACAGAGGATCTTGTTACCCAAAAGAAGGTTGAAGAAACGACAGAAGATAGAAAGATGCTCATAGAGGAAGTTCTACACGAAAGTAAACAACTTATCGATAGTTTACTACCTGAAACTAAGGCTGCTGTAGAACCTTCAGTGGATATTTCCGTAGAATTATCCGATTTGGAATCAAAGTTCATAGAAAAGTTAAAGGAATATGTGGAAAAGTCTCTAACTGAAAGAGCTATGGGTATAGAAGAACTTGAAAAGATTCAGAAAGATTTCTCTTATTTTGATGATTTAGAGAAGATAACCGACGAAGATTCAAAATTGTTGGTAAAGAAACTTGTATCTATTCACAGAGGTGAAACCAATTGATATTCTTCGTTTTGTTCCTATACTTATTAGCGTATGTGTTAATACTGTATAAACCAAAAGTCTCTTCAGTTTCAACTTTATTACTTGGAATAATCTCAATGTTTTTGTCGAATCAGTTTGATTTCGAAAGGGCTGGACATGTTATTGATTTTAACACTTTGTCAATACTTTTCGGTATGATGTTGATTGTTTCTGTATTGAAAGAAAGAGGAGTTTTCACAGGTATATCGGAGTATATTATAAAAGCAAGCAAGGGAAATTTCATTACTATGCTTATTCTAATAAACGTTGCCATATTTTTTCTCTCGGCATTTCTAGATAACGTGACGACAATATTGATCTTTATACCCATCCTCTTCTACATTTCCGACACGCTTAATCTAGACCCAAAGATGTTATCAACAAGTGCTATTCTCTTTTCAAATATAGGTGGAATGACCACAGCTATTGGTGATCCACCCAATATAGTTATATACTCTGTTTCAAGACTTCCGTTTACATCTTTCTTCGTTAACCTTTTACCAGTTGGAACAGTCTTACTTATCACTCAATTATTCTGGTTAAAAAAAGAGCTAAAATTGGTATCTATCAAAATACCAAATAACAATAATTATTCAATAATGAACTCTTCTTGGATTTGGTACTTATGTTTTTTCATGACCACTATTCTGACAATGGCTTTTCACGATAAATTGAATATGGAGCTTGGTACAGTTACGCTATTGTATGCACTGATACTACTTTTTATTGAGAATTCAGACTTTCATTCAAAAGTGCAGGAAATTGACTGGGACACAATCTTTCTCATAATTGGTCTGTACATGTTAAATTGGAGCTTGGAATCTCTAAATATCTTCGATAAATTAATATCATTTTTCAAAAATTTTCAACATTCAGTTATGTTACCATTAATAATTTTATGGTTGTCGATCTTACTCAGTGGCTTTTTAGGTGCTTTGCCCGTTACCCTCATTTTTGTAAACATTGTAAGAAAATTGGCTTTTCACAATCCAAGTTCAGTACTTTACTGGGCTTTAGCACTTGGAGTAGGCATAGGTGGAAATCTCACACCTGTTGCTTCTATGTGTAATATAGTTGGTAACAATTTACTTAGAAAGTTAAAAAACGAGGAGTTAAGTTTCTTAAAGTTCACACAAATTATGTTGAAACCGGTTCTTTACGGTGGTATAATTTCAACAGTGTTCATATTAATTAAATGGTATTTGCGAACTTAGTTTAATTATCGAGGTGAAGAAATTTTGAAACTAATCGTTCTTATAACATTTGGACTTGTGCTTTATTTTGTTATAACTGGAAAGATCAACAAAACCATCGCTGCCATGGTAGGTGCACTGACCTTACTAACAATACGTGTATTTCCAGATCCTTACGAAGGTTTGCAAAAATCTATAGATATAAATACCATTCTCTTCTTGATAGGTATGATGATCTTTGTAAGAGTCATGGAAATATCTGGCATATTCCAATACATAGCAATTAAAACTGTCAAAGTTGCAGGAAAAAGTTTAAAGAAATTATTTTTTGCAATGACCTTTATTGTTGCGATCGTTTCATCGTTTATAGATAACGTTACTACAATATTGATATTCGTTCCTGTAACATTTGCAATAACAGATATCCTTGAAATCGATCCATTACCATTTGTACTTGGAGAGATATTTGCCTCAAACATTGGTGGAACTATGACACCTATTGGTGATCCACCAAACATACTTATAACATCTGCAGCCAGAATACCATTTATCGAATTTTCAAAGTATATGGTACCGGTTAACTTTCTAATCCTTTTCTTAGTAAACTTATCCTTAGTTTACATGTCTAGAGAAAACTTCAAAAAGGTTTTTTCAAAGGAATTTTTGGCTGAGTTTGATGAGAAAAGAGCTGTCACAAATAGGCGAAGATTTATTCTTTCAGGACTATTCATGGTACTTGTTATATCGTTATTCATCTTTCAAAAACAACTTAAACTTGAGAGTTCTATCATAGGACTAATTGCAGGATTCTTTGGATTGCTGTTATTTGAACCTCAAGAAATTACACCATTTTTGGAAAAAGTTGAGTGGGAGGTCATATTCTTCTTCTTAGGATTGTTTGTTGTTACAGGTGCTATGGAAC
>JBCNVJ010000231.1:0-3953 GCA_039630255.1 Fervidobacterium sp.
TCACGTCTTATTTTGAATGGGTACTTGGAAATTTTCCAGACGAACACAGAGAATTTCATAAACTGTTTATAGTTCCTTCCTTCGAAAATAATACGATATTCGTGAAGAAATACTCTTGTTAGTTTCCTGATGAAAAGGGAAGTGGAATAGACAGATTCGGGATCACGTAGCTTTTCACAGTGTTAATGTTCCAGTAAAATCCTATACATGTGATAAGGAGAGTTTCATAGGAATGTATGGCAGTGAGGAACACCCAAGAGCGATGAAAAGTAAGATATTGGAAACAAAATGCGATAGATTCGGTGATGCTTGTGCTTCTTTGCAAGTCGAAATTGAACTTGCACCTGGTGAAAGCAAAGATATTGTTTTTACAATAGGGGCTGCAAAGATAGGTGAAGAAGACCCGTTTGAGCTTTCTAAAAAATATACAGATGTCAACGCTGCAAGGGACGAATTGGAAAACGTCAAAATATTTTGATGGGATACTCAAAAAGAATTAGTTGAAACACCAGACGAAGGTTTGAACATCATGACAAACTATTGGTTGAAGTATCAAGCAATATCAGGAAGAATATGGGCAAATTCGTGTTACTACCAAGTTTCGGCTGGTTATGGATTTAGAGATCGACTCCTAAGATTCCCAGATTTTTTTTGCACTAAACCTGAAACAGCTTGGCGAAAAAAACAAATACTTTTGCATGCTGCGCATCAATTTCAGAAGGCGACGTGTTACATTGGTGGTTTACCATTCGCGGCTGTTGAGGAATCATTGTTCAGATGATTTGTTGTGGTTACCTTTTATAACGCAAGAGTATATCAAAGAAACTTTGGATTATTCAATTCTTGATGAAGTTGTACCATTCTTAGATGGTACAGAGGCAACTTTGTATGAGCATTGTAAACGTGCAATCGAGAAGTCCTTCAAGAGGTTTTCGCCAAGAGGTTTACCACTTATAGGTGAACATGATTGGAATGATGGTCTAAACGCTGTTGGTACGGATTGGAAAGGTGAAAGCATATGGCTTGCTCATTTTATATACAAGCTGCTTAGCGATTTCATCCCAATAATTGAACAAAAAGGTGATCTTAGATTCGCAAGGAAATGCAAGATGTAATAGAAACCTTGAAAGAATCTGTTAACAAATACGGATGGGATGGAGATTGGTTTATAAGAGCTACGAAAGATAACGGAGAGGAACTTGGTTCAAAGAAAAATGAAGAAGGGCAAATATTCTTGAATGCTCAGGTCTGGGCGGTTATAAGTAATATTACAGATGAACAGAAAAAACATAAAGCGATGGAATCAGTCAAGAAATACTTACTTAAAGATTATGGTGCTTTATTACTGTATCCAGCTTACACTAAACCACAAAAGGACATAGGTTATATAACACGCTACGCTCCTGGTTTAAAGAGAAAACGGAGGCGTTTACACTCATGCAGCCACGTGGGCAGTTTGGGCGTTTGCTTTAATGAAGGATGTTGACGCAATGTATAAAGCCTATAAAGGTATATGTCCACCGTATAAGCTACGACATTGACAGATATTGGGCAGAACCTTATGTAACATGCGGCAACTCCGACGGTCCAAATTCACCACATTACGGTCGTGGTGGTTGGACCTGGTACACAGGCTCCGCGCAGTGGCTTCAGAGAATTGCAACACACTGGATACTTGGAATAAGACCAAATTACGGATACGTAGATATTGATCCCGTAATTCCAGCTAATTGGAATGGTTTTAAGTACAAAAGAGTATTTGATAACACAACATATTTATTTGAAGTGAAAAATCCTGAAAATGTAAGTTATGGTGTGAAAGTGCTTATATTCGATGGAAAGGAAGTTGATAGGATACCTATTTTGAAAGATGGTAATACGCACAAAGTTGAAGTTATACTTGGTCGTACAAATAAGTAGAATTTAATTACAGTTTAGGGTAATCTTTTTTCGTTTGCCAAAAAATCACCCACACTATTACAAAGGGAGGGAAAAGGTATGAAAAGGTTATTTTTGGTAGTTTTGTTAGTGGTCTTCAGTATTTTTGGTCTTGCAAAGGTCACCATAACGTATGTTAACTGGAACCTTGGGTTAGATATTGAAAAGGCTATGGTAGAGGAATTCATGAAGCTTTATCCAGATATCGAAGTTAAGATAGTCACAGCCGAAGGCAACTATGAAGATTGGTTAATTGCTCAAGCAGCTGCTGGAAAGCTGCCAGATGTTATTATGATTCCTAACATTCCAATGGGATTAACAAACGACTGGGCTCTTGATCTTACAAAGATGGCAATGGCAGATCCCGAATGGAAAAATATCCCCGCTCCTATAAGAAACGCAACGGTTTACAATAACAAAATTTATGCAATCCCAGCTGGATTGTATTTCATGGGATACTTTGTAAACGACGACCTATTTGAAAAATACAACGTTAAACCTCTCAAATTTGGACCTTCCTGGTCTGAATTTCTCTCTGCGGTTAAAAAGCTTACAATACCTAAAGATGGAATAATCGGACTTGCAGAAGAGGTACAAATCCCAGAATGGTACCCAGCAATGAAAAACCTTAGACTTGGGTGGTACACATGGGATGGTAAGCAATATAACCTTGATGATCCATCGTTTACAGAAGCTGTGAATATAGCCAAACAGCTTTGGCAGGGTAAATACGTTTACGATGCCTTGCCAGAAGAACAGAAAAAACAATACAATGCTGGATGGTACGGAGATGTTTGGAATCAGGGAAAAATAGCAATAAGGTGGTCTGGTACATGGGATACACCTTTCTTTTCAACGCTTCCATTCAAGAGTAGATTCATTGGAGTACCAGGTGGTAGAACCCCTGTTGTAGGTGACTTTTTCATTATTGCAAAGACTACAAAATATCCAAAGGAGGCATTTACATTTGCAAAATTTGTAACATTCGGAAAGGATGGCATACTGAAAAGATTGGAGCTCGATAAGAAAAATCAATGGTCGTCTATGCCATTAACAACAGAAAAAGCTGTTCTCGATAGGTATTTTGCCGTTAAAAGACTATATCCAGGTATCGATGAAGCATACGCGAAAATTAGTTCTGGTATTATTGAAGGAGTAAAAATCGTGCCAGGTTATATTCAATCAAGGTGGACAGCTCCTACTGGTATAAAAGTTGGGGATAATCCGAATGCTAATATTGGAGATGTCATTTGGAATGCCATGAGAGGACCAGTAAATATTGCAGATTATGTCAAGCAACTCAACAAAATAGCAAATGATCAATATCAAAACGCCATAAAGAAAATCTCTATAATGACAAAATGAATTATTTACCCATTTATCTAGGGAGGACACGTTTTGCCGAAAAAGATACTATTATTGTTTACCTTTTTCATTATTAAATTTTTTGCATATTTGTATGCTACACAACCTTATGAGTATTCAACGTATCTGAAACACATCCAACCCCTTCCATTAACTGGGGATACTTTTTGACCTCTCCCCAGTATTTTGTTGAACTTATTCCTGGAAGTTCTTTAGAATTTTCTGTTTTTTCACCAAAAAATGGATACTGGAACTTGAATCTTCAATATGTTGTTTTATCAAGTGAAGTGTTCCCTCCAGAAATTTCTGTTGAAATAAACAACAAACTTCCATTCTTAGAGGCTGAGTCAATACCGTTAATTCAGTACTGGCAGTATGATACTTTTGAATATCCCAAAAACAGATATGGTGACGAAGTTGTACCAAGTCAACATGTTCTGAGAAATGTCATATCATACACACTTGAAGACTCTACGAAAATATACAAATACCCACTGTGGTTCAAGTTGTCCAAAGGATTAAACAATGTAAAAATAACTTTGAAATCTGGAAGAATAAAATTGGTACGTATATCATTTACTAGACCTGAAAGAACAACAACCTATTTAAAATCCACCAATGTACAAGTTAACGAAGCGTTTATTATTATA
>JBCNVJ010000232.1:0-2074 GCA_039630255.1 Fervidobacterium sp.
TATAGCATCTTTTATCATAGGTATACTACTTGCTGGTGGAAGTACTGTTGTATCACGTGCATTCGATAAAAAATACAAAATAGATATATTAGATGTAAAACATCAAAACTTAACAAAAGATCTTACTTCTGAACACACGAAGAATTAGCACTCCATTTCTATTTTTCAAAAAAAGTTTGCTTTTCCCACAGGGGGGATAAAAGTGATTTATTCTTTTAAGGAAGGAGTTTCTGAAAAGGGTTGGGTTGTAATAGTACATGGACTTGGCGAACACATAGGTAGATACGAAAAATTAATTAATATACTAAAAGAATCATCTTATGGTGTGATTGGATTTGACTTACCAGGTCATGGTAAAAGTTCTGGAAAACGTGGTCATACTTGTATTGAAGATGTACTGGAAATAATAGATGAATTAACTAAACAAACAAAATCTTTCTTACTGTTTGGGCACAGCCTCGGTGGATTAATAGCCATAAGATACGCTCAAACAAGACCACAAAAAGTTGAAAAACTTATTGTCTCATCACCGGCATTGTACATTAAGCCAAGTAACTCACAGAAGATAATACTAAACCTATTTGCATATACTTTACCAAGCTTAACAGTTAGCAACCGCATAGAGCCAAGATTACTTTCTCGAAACACCGAAGCTGTACAAAAGTACATTTCCGATGCACTTGTTCATGATAGAATATCGATAAAGCTTGGCAAAAGCATGCTCAAAAACTTGCAAAATGCACACGAACAAGTTGAAAGAATAACATGTCCTGTTGCCATATTAGTTGGTACTGAAGATAAAATAACCCCTCCACACGGTGCAAGAAGTTTTTATGAGAAGTTAAAAGTTAAGAAGATACTAAGAGAGTTTGAAGGTGGATACCATGAATTATTTGAAGACCCAGAATATTCTGAGCAATTTTATGAAGAAGTGATGAAATTTCTGCAAGAAGACTTTTAATTAGGAGAGATAAAGTATGTACAAAACAAGGTTGGGTGAGTTTGACTTGAACGAAAATGAAGTCCTCTTTTTCCCCGAAGGTATCCCTGGATTCGAAAGTTTAAAAAAGTTCGCGATTATATCTTTAGAAGAGACAAGACCTATATTTTGGCTTGTAAGTCTCGAGGATGAAACCGTTGCATTACCTATCATAGATCCATGGATTGTAGAAGAAGACTACGAGGTTGAATTGTCACAAAATGAATTACAAATACTTAAAATAGAAGATCCAAATGATTTAGTAGTATGGTGTGTCGTAACTATACCAATTGGAAAACCGGAGGAAACAACTGTAAATCTCAAAGCGCCGATCGTAATAAATCTAAAAAATGGGATAGGATTGCAAGTGATATTAGAAAAATATGAGTTAAAACATCCAATAAAAAAAGTATGATCCAACGCTGAAAAGTGGTGATTAAAATGCTTGTTTTGTCGAGAAAAATAGGTGAAAGCATTATAATAGGGGATAACATAGAAATTAAAGTTTTGAAGATAGAAGGTGGAAGTGTAAAAATTGGTGTAATAGCTCCACCAAGTGTAAAAATTTACAGGCAAGAAATATATAAAAATGTCGCAGAGCAAAATAAGCAAGCAATCACAGAAACGCCTGAAAAATTAGAAATAACCTATTTAAAGGAGGTCTTGAAAAATGTCGATAAAAATCGATGATAAACTCATTCAACATCTTTCAAAACTCTCAAGATTAACCGTTTCTGATACGCAGAAGCTAAAAAATGATCTACAAAAGATCTTGGATTACTTCGAAATACTTTCGGAAGTAAACACCGAAAATGTGGAACCAATGTATACCCCTATAGAAGAGAACTTTGAACCACGCTCAGTAGAACCTAAAAATTGTGAAAATGTGCAAGAAATTATAGACAACTTTCCGGATAGAGTCGGTAGACTGATAAAAGTGCCAGGGATTTACGGATAAAGCTGCTATGGAGAAACTGTTCAAGCTCAAAAAAGATTGGCAAATAGCAGAAAATTTAGCGGTAGAATATTTAGAAAAAGCTAAAAAATATAAAATACTCGAAAAGAATTTTAGAACTCCTTTCGGAGAGATAGACA
>JBCNVJ010000233.1:0-2545 GCA_039630255.1 Fervidobacterium sp.
GAAAGAGGTAGACCAAATTCGTTGCACGGTGGGTACAAGTGTTTTCACACAAAAGTATGGAAGGCATCATCAAGTGTTACGCCAGAAGGTGTAAAACTCACATTAAAACATTTTAGTCACGATGGAGACGAGGGATATCCAGGAAATCTTGATGTAACAGTCATCTATACGCTTACCAACAATAATGAATTGAAAATTGAATACTTCGCAACAACAGACAAACCTACGATAGTTAATTTAACTCAACATAGCTATTTTAATCTCTCCGGAGGTGGAAAGATCTATGATCATTACGTAATGATAAATGCAGATAAATATACACCAGTAAATGAGTACCTCATACCTACCGGTGAAATAGCCCAAGTTGAAAATACACCTTTTGATTTAAGAAAACTCACAAAAGTTGGTCAAGCTATACAAAAGTTAATGGACTCACCAGCAAAAGGTTTCGACTTTAATTTCGTACTGAGTGACAATTTAGCAGCGGTAGTACAAGAACCTATCAACGGTATAAAAATGGAAGTTTACACAACAAAACCTGGTGTACAATTTTATACAGGTAACTATCTGCCAGGATTAAAGGGCAAATATGGCCAAATATACGATCAACATACTGGTTTTTGCCTTGAGACGCAATATTTTCCTGATTCTCCGAACCATAAAAACTTTCCAAACACTGTACTAAGGCCAGGAGAAGTTTACAAACACACCACAATTTTCAAATTTACAATTACAGAATAAAAAAAGAAGGCATGGTTTTCCATGCCTTCTTTATTAATAATGTTAATTTATTGGTGAAACAGCTATCTTAACAGGCTTCAGATCAAGTAGAACATTAAGAACTCCGTATGTTTCAACCTCATTTATCTTTCCCCAGTAACCTCTTGTGTTCTTATCTTTATAAAATCTTAGTACAAATGCTGTATCTGGCTTAGTTACATCTTCGATTGCAAGTATACTTACCTCGGGTCTTGTATTATCAACAACATCATAAGTTATTATATTTTTTATTTCCATAAAATTCGTCACTGAATACCATTGTGAATCGTAATATTCGTTATTCTTGATAAGCTTTCTATTGGGAATACTTGCATATCTTCCTGTTGATATAGTATACTTATCACCCTTTTCAAAATAAGAGACTCTAACCCCTTCAAAACTCCAAGTGTTTGCGATTTTTGCTATTTTCGCATTAGATATATCAAGCATAAATACACCACCACGTCCGATCACCTCTATCTCGTCCATTCCTTTAACAATCAGAGCAGTATCCTCATCTATACCAAAACCTTTCTGGATATTTTGATCAGCCATTGCAACCAAGAGCCGGGCAAATCGTCCTCTTTTCGAAAAGTGCTGATCAACAATATAGCCTTTGAAAAAACCAAGACCTTTTGTTATGAACAACCTTGACGAACCGTCATCATTGTAAGTGATACCTCTAAGTAACGCATCAAAACTTGTACCTCCGGAAATCATAGGATCTGTCATTATAGCAGCACCCGCACTCGATCCGCCAAGCACTGCACCTTCAGTATAAATCTTCCAGATAGCTCGCAAAACAGGTGTTTCTTTACCGTCTTTAAGTAACGTATTAACGTACCTTGTCTGGTCACCACCAACAAACCATATTGCATCAAGCTTTTCTACTTCCTGGGCAACAGAAACACTATTTGCATTATCTCTCCACAGTGATTCATCTACCTTTTCAGTTGAATCATCATTAAAAAGCGATATGGGAATGATGTACATATTTTCATCTTTGACACCAAATTTTTTAAAATCTTCCATGAAAGATTTTGCACTTTGAATAGGTCTTGTGGATGCTGTTGGCATAATACCAATTTTTACATTCTCGATCTTTTTTCCACGTCCTTCGCATGCCAGTTCAATAAATCTTTGAAAAATTAACCTACATTCCTCAAAAACTTGTGGAATATTACCGCCTCCGACAATTACCAAACTTCCTTTAATATTCTGAGAAAAAGAAATAAATGTAAAAAAGATTAACAAAAAAATAATCATACCTTTTGCTTTTTTCATCTCCTTCACCTCCAGATTTTAGTTTTTGTACAAAAAGCATCTTACGTAATGATTTTCTGAAACTTTGAACATTGTTGGTTTTTCTTTTTCACAAACTTCCATCTTATAAGGACACCTGCTTACAAACTTGCAACCACTGAATTTAGTAAACACAGAAGGTACCTCAGATGTATCAAGCTTAAACTCTGACTTTTTCCTTACATCGGGTAAAGGAACAGAAGATATAAGTATTCTTGTGTATGGATGGTATCTATTGTAAAAAACCGAATCCTTAGGTCCAATTTCAACAATATTACCAAGATACATAACAGCAATCCTGTCGGAAATATGTTTGACAACTGAAATATCATGAGAAATAAACATATAAGTCAAGTCATGATTTTCACGCAACTCCACAAGTAGGTTTATAATCTGTGCTTGAACAGAAACATCGAGTGCTGACGTAGGTTCGTCAAGGACAATGAACTTTGGCTTAGAGATAATAGCTCTTGCGATAGCTATT
>JBCNVJ010000234.1:0-2151 GCA_039630255.1 Fervidobacterium sp.
GCTTTTAGTTTTATGCTTTGTGGTAGTGTGTTTCTTATTCCAGTTGTTCCTGTTATGGAAATTAGGTAAGCAAAACCACTGAAAAATGATCTCATTTTTTCTAATCTTTCAGCTGGAGTTATTGGAGATATAAGTGGAATAAGGTGAATGTTGTGTTTTTGGAAAGTTTCAAATATAATGTTCACTTCTTCCAAAGGTAAATCGACTATTATGATTGCTTCAATATCAAGTTTATTCATCTGTTCTGCCATTTTTTCGATCCCATAGTTATAGAATGTGTTGAAGTAACCCATAATTATCAATGGTATATTGTGTTCTTTTCTGAATTTTTCAATTAGTTCAAATGTTTTTGAGATAGAAAACCCTAAGGCTCTATTCATCGCATTTTGGATGATTTTTCCATCAGCCATAGGATCTGAGAAAGGAACACCAATTTCTATAGCTTTAGCTTTGTTTGATGCAAGGAAGTTTAAAAGTTGGAGAGATGAGTAAAATGTAGGATCACCAGCTGTTATATAAGGTATTAGTACTTTTTCCTTTTGTTCGAAAAGATTATTTATTTTGTTCTTTATCATTTATTCTAGTCACCTCCTTGGTTTGTGTGTCTTTTTACGGTTTCTAAGTCCTTGTCTCCTCGCCCCGATAGGTTTATAAGTACGTCTTTTCCAATATATTTGTCTTTGTTTTGCAGTAAGTAACCAACTGCATGACTACTTTCGAGTGCCGGTATTATCCCCTCTAACCGTGCGAGAGTTTTGTAAGCGTTTATAGCAACTTCATCTGTTGTGTATGTGTACACAACACGCTTTGTTTCATACAAGTTAGCATGTTCTGGTCCAACTGCGGGATAGTCAAGTCCGGGCGCCACAGAGTATGTGTCCAGTATGTTTCCGATTTCGTCTTGTAACAAGTAGCTCTTTGTACCCTGAAAAATCCCAGGTCTTCCTGTTTGAAATCGTGCAGCGTGTTTTCCAGTTTCAATTCCTAAACCGCCCGCTTCAACACCAACTAGTTCAACGTCATCATTTAAAAATCCAGAAAATATGCCTATTGCGTTGCTACCACCTCCAACACATGCAATTACAGTGTCTGGAAGTTTACCACATTGATTTTTAAATTGTTCTCTTGCCTCCTTTCCAATAATCGATACAAATGTACGAACTAACTGAGGAAATGGATACGGACCGTACACAGTACCTATTACGTAATGAGTATCTTGAACGTTTGTTATCCAATCTCTTAAGGCTTCGTTTATGGCATCTTTAAGTGTTCGTGTACCCGTTTTTACCGCTACAACTTCGGCATTTAGCATCTTCATTCTCTCAACATTAACTTGCTGACGTTGAACGTCATCGTATCCCATGTAAATGACACATTTTAAGCCAAGTAAAGCGCAACACGTTGCCGTGGCAACTCCGTGTTGTCCAGCACCGGTTTCAGCAATTATTCTTGTTTTTCCCAAACGCTTCGCAAGTAAGGTTTGACCCAAAGCATTTAGAATTTTGTGTGCTCCGGTATGGTTTAAATCTTCCCTTTTTAAAAATATCTTTACACCAGTGAATTCTGATAGTCTTTTTGCAAAATACAACGGGGTTGGACGACCAACAAAGTGTTTTAGATAGTAGTTATATTCTTCTTGGAACTCTTCTTTTGATACCACATGCAGCAGTCCATACTCAAGTTCAGATAAAGCAGGAATTAATGTCTCAGCTACGAAAATTCCACCGTAATTTCCATAATACCTTTTTCCAATTGCTTCAAACATCCCGACCAATCCTCCTAAGGATTGATTTTATTTTTTGTTCGTCTTTTTTACCTGGGTAGGCTTCTACACCACTTGATATATCTATTGCATATGGTCTGTATTTTAAAGCATTTTCGATATTTTCTAAGTTTATCCCACCAGCCAATATAAATGGAACACAAATTTCTGTTAATTTTTCCCAATCGAATCTTGCACCAACTCCACCATATCTTTCACTGAAGCCTTCTAAAAGTGGAAAGAATTCAGATGAATTTATTTGGTTCATTTGGAAATTATTTGTTATTCTATAAGGTCTTATAACCACTTTTGGGTCTATGAGGTTTGCAAGAATTTCGTAAAGTTTATCGTCGTCAAAGTAAGGTTGTATATATGAAAGATTAAGGTTT
>JBCNVJ010000235.1:0-3327 GCA_039630255.1 Fervidobacterium sp.
TAGCTCTTGCTATAGACCGTGCAAGCGATGTTTTACCGACTCCTGGTGGACCTACAAAACACACTATCGGTGCTTTGGCTTTATCAGATAGCTTTCTTGTTGCAAGATACTCGAGTATCCTTTTTTTAGGTTCTTCCAAACCATAGTGATCTTCTTCAAGAACTTTCTCTGCAAATTGTATATCTTCTGTATCCTCTGTCTTTTCATACCAAGGTAGATTCAATATCCAATCTAAGTACGTTCTTACAACCGTTGCCTCTGGTGCATATGGTGACATTTTTTCAAGACGGTTTAACTCAGCGTGTGCTTTCTCTCTAACAAAGTCTGGGTAATTCCCTTTGCTAATTTTTTCTTTTATCTCTTTTATTTCAACATCCTCTTCTCCACCAAGTTCGTCACGTATAACCCTTAATTTTTCCCTTAAATAATATTCTCTTTGTGTTTTCTCTATTCGCTCTTTAACTTTTTGATCAAGTTGTTGTTCAATTTCAAGTAATTCAGTTTCACGAGCAAGTATGTCAAGAATCTTTTCAAGTCTTGAAGCTGGATGCACCACCTCAAGTAGTTCTTGCTTTTCTTCAATTGAACCGGGACACAAAGAAGCAGCTATATCAGCAAACACGTCTGGATTGTCTACGTCTTCAAGCAACATTAAGGTTTCTGGAGGAATTTTACGTGAGTATTGAACATATTTGTGTAATTCTTCTTTAACCATTCTCATTAAGGCGATTAATCTTTTAGACTTTCCATATCGTGCTCTTAAAATCTCGATTTCAAACTTGAAAAACTTTTCTCCAACATTCTTAATCCATTTTGCGCGTGTTATTCCTTCGACGAGAACCTTAAAAGTTTCATCCGGCAATTTCCCAATTTGTATGATTCTCACAATTGTACCTATTTTGTAAAGATCTTTTTCCGTTGGATTTTCTATGGCTGGATCTTTTTGATTAACGACAAACAAAAGTTGATTTGTTTTTTCCATAGCTTCTTCAAGTGCCATAAGTGATATTTCACGACCAACGTAAAATGGTACAACTGTATTTGGAAATATAACCATATTACTTCTCATCGCTATAGTAGGCAATTCATTCGGGATAGAGATCTTCTCTTCCCTACTTTTTTTAGCCTCTTTTTCTAACCTTGAGAATTTTTTCTTAGGCACATTTTCATTATTTGCCAACTATATACACCTCCTGATGAAATTTATTCGGTCTTCAGAGGTTATCAATGTTAATCTTCGACGTTTTTCATCAACGTGTTCAAATCGTATATTAATCGTATCATCGTTAAAAAATTCCACTATTAATTCTCCCCATTCGATTATAAATATTCCATCCCGTCTTTCAAGCTCGCCTTCAAGTACAAAGAAGGCCTCTTCAATTCCATTCAATCTGTAAGCATCTATATGAAAAATTTTCTTTGTGCAATTATAAACATTCATTAAAGTAAATGTCGGACTTGTCACAATTGAAGAACAGCAACCTAATCCCTTAACAAACCCTCTAACAAAAGTAGTTTTTCCAGAACCAATCTCTCCAGATAACAAAAGTATATCACCCTCATTTAAACAATTTGCCAGCTTTTCACCTAAACCTACTACTTCATCCTCGGTCAAGAGCCCCAGTTCAATGAACGATTTACTGCCTGTTTCCACCTTTCAAATTCCTCCTTGCGATCTTCCTTCGGAGTAAATATCCTATCTATTTGTCTTATCTCTTTCAGCTTACTTTTATTAATCCATCCCATTGCAATGGCTGCCAAACTGGCTGCCCCAAGAGCTGTCGTTTCTCTGTTTACCGGTCTCTCAACCACATTTTGAACAGTATCAGATAATATTTGCATAATAAGGTTATTTTTTGATACTCCTCCATCCACTTTCAAGGTTCTAATGCTTATCTTGCTTTCTTTTTCCATTAATGTAACAAGTTGTCCAACAGAGAATGCAATTCCCTCAAAAGCAGCATAGATTATATGTCTTTTATCGGTCCCCGGAGTTAAACCAATGATGAGACCACGAGCAAATGGATCCCAATAAGGTGCTCCAAGTCCAGTTAAGGCGGGTACAAAATATATTCCGCCGTTGTTTCCAACTTGGAGTGCCAATTCCGTTAGTTCTGAACTATCCTTCGCAAAACCTAAATTTCTTATAAGGTAATTGACCAAGGTTCCAGTTGTAAAAACACTGCCTTCGAGTGCATAGACAGTTTCAGCACCTATTTTCCAACCTACAGTGCTAAGTAAATTATGTTGCGATTCAATAATCTTTTCCCCAGTGTTCATAAGAATAAAACTACCAGTCCCGAGTGTACACTTAACGTCGCCTGTCTCAAACGCAGTCTGACCAAAAAGTGCTGATTGCTGGTCACCTACAAGAGCCGCAACAGGTATACCGTCTCGTGTTTCACCAATATATTGTGCAGTATCAACCACTTTTGGTAAGAAATCTCGTTCAACACCAAAGAGTTGTAAAAGTTCGTCGTCCCAATCAAGTGTGTGTATGTTAAAAAGCATTGTCCTTGATGCATTTGAAACATCTGTAACATGTTTACCTGTCAATTTCCATGCGAGGAAAGAATCTATTGTACCAAATCGCAACGTACCATTTTGTGCTGATTTTTTTACATCGTCAACATTATTCAATAACCATTCTATTTTTGTTGCGGAAAAATATGGATCAATTACAAGTCCTGTTTTTTCCCTTATAGTTCTCCCAAATTCCTTTCTTAGCTCACTTGATCTTTCCGATGTTCTTCTGCATTGCCATACGATGGCGTTGTAAAGAATCCTTTTTTCTTTCTCATCCCAGGCTACAACCGTTTCTCTTTGGTTTGTGATACCGATAACACGAATCTGACCACCTTTCGCCTGTGCAACTCTTTTACACTCTTCAATTACTTCCGTCACTGTTTGCCAAATTTCCTCTGGATTATGTTCCACCCAACCTTCCTTCGGATATATTTGTCTGAATTCTCGTCTGGCTTCGTGTATAATACTGAAATGTTCGTCAAAAAGAATAGCCCTCGTACTTGTTGTCCCTTGATCCAATCCTATGTACACTCTTATCACCCCAGTTTATTTAAATAACCTAGAGATAATGTTTAGCACCACCGTTAAGATCACACTTAACAAAATCATGGATGTTATAGGTATAATGAGTACAAAATTCTTCTTTCTTATCACAATATCACCTGGCAGCCATTTTAAATCACTCATCTTCGATATCAGAAACATCGTCAAGCCCATTATAGTAATCATCACTCCGACCATGATCAATAACTTTCCAATTTCCTGCATTTTCTCCCTCCTTAAAATAGGAAAATGGTAATG
>JBCNVJ010000236.1:0-6440 GCA_039630255.1 Fervidobacterium sp.
AAGAACTTGAAAAGAAGTGGGAAAAATTTCATTTCATACCTGCTTTATCCGAGCCTCTTGCCGATGATAATTGGACAGGTGAAACCGGTTTGATAACAAACGTTCTTGAACAGTATCTTGATAGTGTAATTCCAAAAGACAACAAAAAAGAAGGCTATTTATGTGGTAGCCCTGGTATGATTAATGCGTGTATACAAGTTTTTTCTAAGTTCTCTATTTTTGATGTTTATTACGATAAATTCGCGTAAAATCGCTTAACTTTTCAGGGGGGAATTTTATGAAAATGACACCAAAGTATTTAAAAGCTCAAGAAAATATGAAACCCGGGAAAATAACTGCTGATGGATTCTTAGGAAATGACGATAGAAATATTGTTGATATAATACAAACAGATGAAGAAGAATTCCAGTTCCTTGGTTTAGATTTTGTAGAGGTTGCAAAACTAATGAGAAAACTAATGAGAGAAGGATTAAAAGGTTTAGGTGAGCCTGTTAAATTTGAAAAATGGGATATTAGAGTGGATGAAGCACGTGGTTTTTTACCTTGTCCGTTTCAAGACGGAATATTCAGAAAGCGTGTGGCAGTTGTTAAAAATTTAAATAACAACGAAGAGATTATGTACAGCGAACTTTCAATACATTTGCTTGCCGCTCATCATTTTCTACAAGGTAAAGGTTCAAAATTCAGATTGGAACCAACAAAAATCAAGAAAGTATTTTATGATTGATTTATTATAAATTAGGGAGGTGGATGAGATGAAACTCACATTCTTAGGACATGCAGCTTTGTTGATAGAAGGTATTGATGGAAAACACAACGTTATAATCGATCCATTCATTTCTGGTAACCCGTCTTATCCAAAAGGCTTTATCTTACCAAAAATTGATTATATACTTGTCACACATGGACACGGTGATCACTTAGGTGATACTATTGATTTGTGCAAAAAGTATAATCCAACAGTTATATCGAACTTTGAGATATGCAATTATCTCCAGTTGAAAGGTTGTAAAATTCATCCGATGCACGTTGGTGGGGTTTACTACTTTGAATTTGGCAAGGTTAAACTTACACCGGCGGTTCATGGTTCAGGAATACACGATGGAGACAAAACAATTTACGGTGGTAATGCATGCGGGATATTAATACAGACTGAAGGAAAAAGTATTTACCACGCTGGCGATACGGGACTTACGAAAGAGTTTGAGCTTTTGAAAGATGTAGACATAGCCTTCCTACCAATAGGTGGAAATTTTGTTATGGATGTTGAAGATGCACTTAGAGCTGTTGAGATGATAAGACCCAAGACAGTAGTACCAATTCATTACAACACATGGGAGATAATAAAAGCAGATGAGGATAAATTTAAACAGGAAAGTGAAAAGCTTGGTGTAAAATGTATTATCATGAAACCAGGAGAAACGATAGAAATTTGAATTATTCGATAAAAAAGCACTGGATTGTTCCAGTGCTTTTTTAAAATATAACATTATCTTTATCTTTGACGTGCACGTTCGACAAATGGCCTTGCGTATCTATTTGCATTTTTTCGCTTGTTTAAAGTCCTTATAATTATTTCCGCATCAAGTTCGTTGACATCAATAAATGAATAATTTTCAAAAATTCTTACATTGTTTATATTTGACTTTTCAACACCTGTTTTATTTGAAATGAAATCCATCAGTTTCTCTTTATCTAATCCACTTGAACTCCCCATATTGACAAACAATCTTACGGCATTATCAAAGTCCGCATGTTTAGTACGTTTTGAAAAATCTCTGATTTTTACATCACCATACCGTGAAGTATCTATTTTTTCCTTCAACAGTGTGTGCATTAACATCTCTACTGCTTCTGTTGGACCCATTTCTTGTATCAGCTGCTGTGCTATTTGCCTGTACAACTCATTAGATACTTTAGGGGAATTTTTAATTCTCTGAACAAGACTTTCAAGTTGCTTAAGTATAATATCCTCCACTTGTGGAACTTTTTCTTTAATTATCCTTGCCTTAGCAAACCTCTTGACTTTAGCAAAATGAAAATAATCATCTCTTGTCACAAATGTAATAGCAAATCCTTTTTTTCCAGCTCTACCAGTTCTTCCTATCCTGTGAACGTAATACTCTGGATCTTTTGGTACGGAATAATTTATCACGTGAGTCAACCCATCTATATCAATTCCTCTTGCAGCTACATCAGTTGTCACCAATATCTTTAGCTGTTTTCTTTTGAATCTATCAAGTACCCTTTCTCTTTGGTATTGTGAATAATCACCGTGCAAACCATCTGCGCCGTAGCCTAAATCAGATAATTTCTTTGCAATTTCATCTACTTCTACTTTTGTTTGACAAAAAACTATGCCATAAAATTCTGGGTTCATATCAATTATCCTGCAAAGTAAAGGTAACTTTTCTTGTTCATCAACTTCAAAATACAACTGCTGTGCAAGCTCAGTAGTAAGCTCATTTTTCACTGTAGATATGTGTACATACTCCTTCATAAAATTCTTCGCTATTTCAACTATCTCTTTTGGCATTGTAGCTGAAAAAAGAAACGTTCTTTTTGTTTTAGGAGTTTGCTTTATAATTTCAAGCACGTCATCAAGAAATCCCATATCTAACATTCTATCTGCTTCATCAAGTACAAGATATTCAACATTTGAAAGGTTTATGGTCCCTCTGTTGAGATGGTCTATAATTCTTCCTGGTGTCCCAACAACGATATCCACACCTTTTTCCAGGTCTTTCAACTGTCTTTCAATTGATTGCCCACCATATATGGTTGTAATCCTTATGTGTCTCCTACCTTTAAGGCTTTTCAATTCTTCAAATATCTGCAATGCTAATTCACGTGTAGGGGTGACCACAATTGCTTTGATGTCCTTACCAACTTTAAAGTCAATCCTTTCAAGGACTGGTATGCCAAAAGCAGCCGTTTTCCCTGTACCAGTCTGAGCTTGTGCTATAATGTCCTTATCCGAGGTTAAAGCCACTGGTATGACAAGGCTTTGAATTTCTGTTGGTTGGACATATCCTTTCTTTTTTACCGCATCCAAAATATCTTGACTTAAACCAAAATCTTCAAATCTTTCGTATCCTTTTTCCATAAAAACTTTACCACCTTTCTCCTTGTAGTCTATCCCCCAACCTTGCTTCTCAATTTCTAACAGGGGGTGTTCAAGCAAGGAGAAAGGGATTGACATAAGGGTAATTTATCAAAGTATGTTTACTTATTCGTGCTTGATAAAGTTTATCATATATTCTGATATATACAATTAAGAAAAAATTAAATTATAAAAAACATCATAATACTTTCGCAAGCAAAACATCTCTCATTTCTTTAAGGGCAAACTCATGCATGGATTTATCAAAACTATTTACACAATTGGAATGAACAATTACTTCTATACCTCTGTTTCTCAACTCCTCAACAGTGAAAAGTACGCATATATGTGTAACAAGTCCTCCAACGTGTACTTTCTCTATCTTGAGTTCTCCAAGTAGTTTCTCAAGGTCTGTACCATAAAAAGCAGAGTATCGACTTTTCTTAATTTCAAACGCATTTTTATATCCTAATATTTCCTTTTTTAGTTCATCTACAATTTCACTACCAAACGTATCATGCAAACAGTGCACACCCCATATCTCAAACTCATAGTCGTTATCTTCATGCCAATCTCTTGTGTAAATTATTGGCAGAGTTTTACTTTTAAATTCCTTGACAAGCTCTATAATCGGTGGTATAACCTGCTCTGCGCCAGTAAAATAAAGTGCCCCATTAGGCTTTGCAAAATCATTTTGCAAATCTACGATCAACAAAGCTTCCATAATTCTCCCTCCTTTAATCAGTTTATGTTTTTTACTTTAGTCTATACTTTTCTATAGCCCTCAATATTTTTTGCATCGTATCCTCGTCTGGTGCTTCTATTGTGTGAAGATGTATTCCACCGGAGATTTCTAACAAAGGTTTCGTGTTAGAAGACTTAAGAATTGTCATAAATTTCTCGACATCGTCTAAGGTTGAAACATCTATTCTCCCAATTATTTCACCATAAACAGGGTGCTCAACGATGACATCTATAACTTTACCACCATTTTCAACAATAGTTTTTAGTTCATCGTATATCTCTTCTGCTGAGTGTTTTACAGCCACAATTCTCCTAACCCTGCCGCCAGAATCAATAACGTAACCGTCTCTTGTAGATACTATCTTAAATCCTTCTTCCCTTAGCTGTGATATATCTGAAACGATTATTTGGCGACTTACGCCAAGTCTTTCAGCAAGTTCTTTCCCTTTAACTGGTACTTTTGATCTTTTCAATATTTCTAATATTTCTTGCTTTCTATCCATAACAACCATCCTCCTGAGTATATATTACGACTATATTATACACTTAAGGTAAACAAAAGTTAATATACGAATTTGAGATTTGGAGTAATTAAAAAAGCGGGGATTTTCCCCGCCTTTTTGCTATTTCACCATCAATCTACATTACTTTCTCTCCACTCTTGGTTTATCATCATAGCTTTTTATGCTTCCTCCAAGCACTTTTTGGATGTATTCTACAACAACATCCGCCATCACATAGAACGTGTTGTATCCTTTTTGACCTTTAAGCATTGCATATCCATCTCCGCCAGCAGCCATATAATCGTTTGTCACAACTTTGTATATTTTTTCAGCTTCCACGGGTTTTCCACCAACAAGTAGCTGTGTTAACTTTCCTCCTTCAGATTTCCAAGTTGCCCCAGCAACTTGCAAGAACGCACCTTGACCATTTGGAACTGATGCAGCGTATTCAAAGACTTTTATTAAATCTGAACCTTTCATTTCAAGCACGTAAAGTGTATTACCAAATGGAAGGACTGTAAGTATATCTCTAATTGTAATATTACCTGGCTTAATAGATGCTCTAATTCCGCCACCATTTGTTAAAGCAACTTCCGCTCCAACTTTCCAAAGCATCGAATCTGCTATCAAATTAGCAAGATTAGTCGTTTTTGACCTAACATTTGCCCTTTCTCCGTCAAGTAATATCTCAGTTGTTCCTATAACAGTATCAAGCTTTGCTCCACCAAGTTTCTTGAAATAATCAAGTGGTGTTTTCACATAAAGTGCTTCTTGGGTAACTACTTGTAAGATATTCTTACCTGCTGCATCTTTGCCTACTACTTTGGATTGTACAACAGGAATAGCCTCCCATTCTATTTTTGTAACTTTCCCACCTTCAAAGTATATATCAGCTCGGCCAACTACCTTTGCCCATTCAAAAGCTTGAACAATTGGTACACCATTTACTATTAAAGGTCTTGTCATATTAGTATGGCTATGTCCATCAATAATTAAGTCTATACCATCAACCTCTTTTGCAAGCTGGTCAGCTGTTGTATAAAGACTTGAATACCCTTGACCAACACCCAAATGTGTTAATGCAATAACAACATTTGCTTGTTTTCTTAGCTCTGGTATAAGTTTCTTAGCTACTTCTATAACATTTTTAAATTCAAGGTCTTCCGAATTCGGTCCTTCGAGTATCTTAGTATGTTCCGTTGTAAAACCAACAATTGCAACCTTGATCCCTCCAACATCCTTAATCACATAAGGTGTGAAGAAAGGCTTACCATCTTTGTATATGTTCGCACTCAAAAGCGGAAACTTTACCCAGGACAGTTGCTTCATAAGTACTTCTCTTGGTTTATCAAATTCATGATTACCAACAGCCATAGCATCAAGCTTCATTCTGTTAAGCACAAAGATATCCGGAAGTGCATTTAAAAGATCAGACTCTGGTACTCCTGTGTTAAGATCCCCTGCGTGCAAAAAGAGCACGTTTGGATTAATCTTTCTCTCAGCATCAATAATTGTGGCAAGAGTTGCAAACCCACCTATGATATTTCCTGCAGAGTCAGCGAAAGGCCACGCACGCCCATGTGTATCGTTGATGTGAAAAACCGTTATCTTTACCGCAAACGCAAATAGTGTAAAAAGCAAAATCGCAAAAACTAAATACTTTTTCATAGCAACTTCCCTCCCGGTTTATTAGTTTAACATTTATATTATACACCACAAATTGTTAATTAAGAATAAGCTTTTTAAATTAATACAAAGAATGGACGGGTAATTGTCTAAAGTTTTTTTACAAAAAGCATGAAAAACAAATATTTCCGATGTAACAAGAAGATCGAAAGAAAAAACCCCTATTAACAATAATTATATTTGGAAAAAATATAACTAAAACTAAAGCAAAAGCAAATCTACCCTATCTGCCTGTTAAATTTACATCTTTAATCATTCTGCAATAATTGTACTCTTTTGACAACTTGCATATACAATTTCTGAAAAAATTTTAAAATTCTTAACTATACTGAAACATAATTGATGTATAATTTTGTATGTAGATTTTTCTAAATTATTCAAAACTGAATTTTAATTGTTTAGGA
>JBCNVJ010000237.1:0-1127 GCA_039630255.1 Fervidobacterium sp.
GACAAACCTCATCTTTACTCAGCTGCGATAGAAAGTCTTTCTGAAAATATTTCCGATAGTATCACAGGTCCTTTGTTTTATTATCTGCTATTCGATTTGTATGGAGCTATTGTTTATAGAGTGGTAAATACTTATGATGCACTATTTGGTTACAGAACAAAAAGATACGAATGGTTTGGAAAATTTTGTGCAAGATTTGATGATTTGTTAAACATAATTCCTTCGCGTTTGACAGCACTTGTGATCATACTATTTAACCCAAAGCGTGGACTGGAATACATAACAAGATACGGAGGTATAAAAATAAATTCAACATATCCAATGAGTGCGTTTTCTGGTGTCTTGGGTGTTGGATTTGAAAAGATAGGATACTATAAATTCCATGGGAAATTACCTGATAAAGACGATGTTTTCCGAGCCTTGAAATTGTATAAAAAGGTTGTAATAATATTACTAAGTGTGGTGATCTTACTGTGCATGGTGGTGTAAAGGATGAAAATACGATTGATTTTTCGATTTCGGTAAATACATTTGTACCTGACTTCATAAAAGCCGGATTTGGAAATGTTTTAAAATATGAAACAAGGTACACATATGTAGAATGGATAGAAAAAGATTTCAAAAATCTATTCGGGGAAGATTGTACTATCGTCGCTGGAGCTACTGAAGCTTTACAAATAATTGGATGGACTATAATGAAGGATGCATGTGTCTTAATACCTTTGCCAAATTACACTGAATACGAAAAAATAGCAAAATTTTCAAGTTCGTACGTAAAAACAGTAAGGATTTTAGAAGATGGTCGTCTCAACATGGATTGCTTACTACAATCTGTAGAAAAGGAGTTAAAAAAACCCGAAAAAATTGTTATCGTACTTGGAAATCCAAATAATCCAACTGGAATTTACCAAGATTTGAATGGTTTTCTAAAAGATTTACAATATTATTCGGAAAAGATAACTGTGATTGTAGATGAAGCATTTGTCGATTTTGTTCCAAATGAGTTTCTTAGACATATAGATTTAGATATATTTGAAAATGTTATTATCTTAAGAACATTTACAAAAATACTTGGGATTCCAGGAGTGAGGATTGGTTATGTGAAAACAAGAAAATATAAAAATTTA
>JBCNVJ010000238.1:0-12261 GCA_039630255.1 Fervidobacterium sp.
ACCGACGTTTGGAACTCCAACAACCGCAATATGTGGATTTTCTTTATTTATTACACTTTTTATAAAGCTTACAAGTTCTTTTTTAGTTGTGTCTTTGTTTGTCAATATAACTGGGAACTGATTTGAGATTTCTTTTAACCAGAGCCTGTTGTAATTGGGATCCGATAGATCTGATTTGTTTAACAAAAAAATCTTTGTCTTATCTTTAAAGATTTTAATTTCAAAGCTAGTTGTTGCAACTGGCGCTCTTGCATCTAAAGTAATTAGTATTATATCTACTTTTTTAATGTTTTCTTTGATTTGTTTCTTCGCTTTTTGCACATGTCCAGGATACCAAATATTTATTTCCTCATTTTTACTTTGCTTTTGCATCTTATCACGTCCGCACTTAATTTTAAAAGATTTTAAACCTTTGGAACTACAAGTGTCCCCACATTCTCACCTCTAATAGCCCTTCTTAGGTTACCGTCTTCAAAGAAGTTCATGACAAGTATTTTCATATTGTATCTCCTACAGATTGAAAATGCTTCTGTGTCCATTATCTTAAGATCTTTTTCTATCGCTTCATCGTAGGTTATCACATTGAATTTTTTTGCATCACTATGTAACTTTGGGTCTTTGTCGTATATTCCAGACACCTTAGTCCCTTTGATAAGCAATTCAGCTTTCATTTCAACAGCTCTAAGCGCCGCACCAGTATCAGTAGTAAAGAACGGGTTACTTGTACCACCAGCAAATATAACCACATAACCAGCATCGAAGTACAGATCTATATCATCGTAATTAATCAACTTTACCGAGGGAAGTGTAACAATTTGAGAAACGACAACAGTTTTTATTCCACAATTCTCAAACCTGTCTTTGAGATATAGAGCGTTTATAACAGTACCAAGCATTCCTATTTGATCTGAGATAGTTGGTCTTAGTCCTTCAAAATCTCTTCCGCGGAAAAGATTTCCTGCACCAATAACAATACCAAGTTTGGTACCATAATCGGATATCTCTTTTATTTCATTTATGAGATAACCAACGTGGTCATCACTGAACCCTTTTTGTGCTTCGCCACTTAGTACTTCGCCACTTAATTTTAACAAAACGCGCCTGTACATAGTTTATCCCTCCAAATAGAGCATGTTGGCTTCTGAGTGCAGATTTTCAATTATTCTTTTGTCGCTCGTAAGTATTATTATTTGTCTGTAGTTGGCTTCTTCACGTAAATATTGACACATTTTGTTTAATCTATTATCATCTAATCTAATTAGTGTGTTATCTATTACAAGTGGAAGATTACCGTCATAAAATGCTTTGTACAGCGCGTTTTTTATACCGAATATAATTAAGTCTTTCGTCGAACCACTCAGATAATCAGCTGGATTTCTTAAGTCACCTTCAACAAGTATTTTTACGGTAAGCTCTGGGGTAACAAAAAAATTCTTAACCTGTCCGGAGACATGGTTGAAGAATTTCGTGAATTCTTCGCTGAATATCTTGTAATAGCTTTCAACAAAATTTGCATAGTTTTGTTTAAGATATTCGAAAATTCCAGGTATGTAGCTACTCAACAAGCTGATCAGTTTAAGTTTAAATTCTAACTCGTCTCTTTTTTGAATTAGTTCGTTGAATTCATTGTAATCAACAGTAATTTCACGATGCTTAGCTAGAATATCTTCTAATTCTTCCTCATGCTTTTTTATATTGTTTTCAAGAGAAGCTATGTTCGTTTTTAATTGGCGTATAGTATTGTCACTATCTTCGTCACGTAATTGTTCTTCCAACTCTTCAAGCAGTTTTGACTGCTCAGAAATTGCAGTCTTTATCTCTTGATATTTTTCAAAGTATTGTCTGTAATTCTCAATATCTTGCCTTTTTACATCATACTTTTTTAGCTCTTCTTCGAGAGTTTCATGGAGATTTTTAAGATCCTTTTGTAATGACAAGTATTCCCCCTTTATCTGCCCGATTTTCCTTTCAATCGATTCTTTCTCATATATCAGTTCTTGAACTTCGTTGAACGTTCTTTGTAAATTTTCCACAGCTGAAATTGTCATTTGAGAATAAGCCGTAATGTTGAATCGTGATAATTCTTTAATAATTTCCTTTTCTATTTCTTTTAATTCGACCAATTTGCGTTGATTTTCTACATTTGCTGCCTTCCACTCTAAAAAATCTGCGTATTTTTTTCGCAGTTCCTTTAGATTTTTTATACCATACCGAGATAAGATTTTCCAAGTTTGTGGGATTTCCGGTTGTCGTGTTGCTATTTCAACAAGTCTTTCTTGCAAAACAGATATGGCAGCGATATCTTTTCGCCATTTTATCAGCAATGCAACAGAGATTCCAAGAAGGATGGTGGAGGGGATGTACATAAAGAGGGCTAAACTACTGAAAAGCAATCCCAACGCCAAAAGTACGATACCAGCTGTTGCCGAAAGCAATGATAAGTCTTTTGAGTATTTTGCGTTATTTTCAGTCTTTTCAATCTTGTTTTGCAACTCTACTTTTTGTTGTTCTAAGTAATTTTTTGATTCTTCATATCTTTGTTCCTCATCTTCAGCGCGCTCAATTAATGTAGGATCTTCTATAAAAATATGCCATAAGGGGTCTTCTTCTTTTGTCTCTTTGATGCTATCTGAATACATTCTTGTTAATAAATTCAAATGTTTGAGTCTAAGACTTACGCTCTCAAGATCTTGTGAGGATGTCACACCAAGCAATTTAAATCTATTTTCTATCTCACTGTTTTTTGATTCCAACATCTGGTTAAGAGTTTTTTCTTCCTTTTCTAGTTTATCTATTTCAGTTCGTATGTTGTTAATCTTCGATATTAAAGTTGAAATTTCAAAAACAATATTTTGATCAATTTTTTCAACCCACTGGATATCGTTTAAGTTCTTTTTTGACTCTTGTATTTTTGCCTTTAACTTGTTTATTTCACTTTTTAAATCTTCTGTTCTTTTTCTTCTTACTTCTTCAAGTTCTTTTAATTGACTGACTAACTTATTCTTAGAAGAATTTATTTCGCCAAGAAGTTTCTTCCCATACAAGTATAAGGAATTCTTTCTTTTGATATTATTTTTCAAGTTATCTAACCTTTTCCTCACATCGTCAAGCTCTGTTGATAATCTTGTGAAACACCTACTTAGATCAATTTTTTCCAAATTAGCTATTGCGTTTTTTATTATCCTTCCAGTTTCTGTACGTTCACTTTTCTTTTTAAGAGAGTTTTCTATTATATCTTTGTCGATTCTAAGAGTTTCCAAATCATCATCTTCCATCAAAAATGATATACTCTCTAAAAGTTCCTTGTCGTATCTTTTGCTATCTATAGTTCCAAATTGCATCGTTCCTTCAGAAGTTTCAAGTGTTCCTCCAAAAATATCACTATTCCAGGGCTTGTATTTCAAAGAATCTCTTGAAGGTGTGGAAAGTGTGTATAGTATGAATTTAGCAAGTGTAGTTTTACCACTTTCGTTTGGTCCAAATATGACGTTTAACCCAGGTTTAAAGTTAAATTCTTTGTCGAGTATCTTTCCAAATCCGGCTATCTTAGCTTTTTTCAAAAACATATTTCTTCACCTCTGAGAAGTTTGAGAAGGAAGTATTTTTTACCAGGTTCGTCGACTGAACTGATAATGTTTGATTCAACAAAGTTTTTAGGTGTAACGTCAACTGTATACGTAATGACGTTATCACCGTAAATTTTTGCTGCAAAATTCTCAATTATGTAAAAACAATTTGTGTAGTTGCAAACAGAATTCTCAAGCTTTTCTGCATGTATTAAACATATTGTTTCAACATCTTCCAATGTTTGTATTTTGCCATCAACTTTTATTTTTGGAATGTTGTTGATGGGTGAGGAGTTGAAATCTTTTTCTTCCTCTTCAATAACTATGTTGTAGTGGTGAAAGATTCCTTTCAACAAATCATCGATTTCTTCGATGAGTCCGTATTCACCTAAGATGTTATAAAATACAAATTCAGCGTCTGGAAACGATTTTGAAAGATAAATTAACAAGTTAACCTTACTTTTAAATATATGATCACTAAACTTTCCAAAACCAGTGTAATCATCATACAATCTTAGATTGTTAACTTCAACAATCACTCACCATTCCTCCCAAGGTTTAATTTGTTTTCTTACAAAATCGTTGCTGACAAAGATGCGAGTTCTGATCGTTCGCCTTTGCTAAGTATGATGTGACATGCTATACGTTGTCCTCTAAACCTTGATGCTGCATGCACAAGTCCGTTGCTGCTTTCATCAAGGTACGGTGTGTCGATCTGATATGGATCTCCTGTTAAGACTACTTTTGTACCTTCACCAGCTCGCGTTAATATTGTTTTAACTTCAAGAGGTGTAAGGTTTTGAGCTTCATCGACGATGATAAACTGTTTTGGAATCGAACGTCCTCTTATGTATGTCAATGCTTCTAGCTCTATGATTTCTTTTTTCACTAAATCTTTAAAACTAATGCTGTTAAGCCTGCAAAGGTACTCTAAGTTATCCATTACCCCACTCATCCAAGGAGATATCTTCTCTTCAAGCGCACCAGGTAAATAACCGATGTCCTTTCCTCCCATTGGTACGAGTGGTCTTGCCACAATTATGTTATCGTATATTCCTTCTTGTAAAGTTTTGTTAAGTGCTGCTGCAAGTGCTAAGAATGTCTTTCCAGTACCGGCAATACCAATAAGTGAAACAAGTTTTATTTCATCGTTAAGTAACGCATCAAGTGCGAATAGTTGTTCCTTGTTTTTTGGGGTTATTCCGAAGACTTTTAATTTTGAATCTATCTCTACAAAATTATCTCCGTCGAACCTGTAGTATCCTTCGTCAGATTCTACGTATTCATTTGGAGTCAGTTTTTCTTTCTCGATTTTTTTTAGTGAATCAATTTTTATATATCCAGGTGGTAAAAGTGCAAGGTCATTTTTGTCGGTGAGGTAATCTTCGGCTTCTATTCCAAGTGCAGATGCCTTTATACGTAAACTTATATCTTTTGAAACGATTATCGTTGGTTCTTTCCTGTGTTCTTTCAAATAAATACTGTACGCTATTATCCAATTGTCAACGTACTTCTCAAATAAAAATTTGACCTGGTATCTGTTGAAGTCAGCTTCACTCAGTACAGGTATAGTTAAAGTTCCTCCCGTGTCAAGCTTTACTCCATTGTGTAAGTTTCCTTTTCCTCTGAGCTCGTCAAGTAATCTTATGGACATTCTTGCATTTTTACCCACTCTTCCCTGCTCTCTTTTAAGTTTGTCAAGTTCTTCTATAACAGGTAGCGGTATGAAAACATTATTATCCTCGAATGAATAGATAGCTTCAGGATCATGGATAAGTACGTTAGTGTCGAGGATGTAATTTTTGATCATGTTCAATACTCCTTTCCTACCCATCTTTTCAAAAATTCATGTATAACTTCCCAACCAAATTTTTCAAAAAACTTTATAAATACGTTCGCTGTAACAAGTGCATCATCGTAAGCTCTATGTGTAACTTTGTGGTTAACCTTAAGCTCGTGTGCTAAACTTTCAAGTTTTCTTCGCTTACCATACACCGCTTGTGATATATCAAGAGTATCTATATAGTAAATATCAAGAGGTAATTGCCCTACCTCTTTTGCCGCATAATCAAGAAATGTAAGATCAAATCTTGCATTATGAAAAACCATTATCGTGTCAGTTGAGTACTTTCTTACCACGGAAATTATTTCTTCAAGCCCTGGTGCATCTTCTACATCGGAATTTCTAATTTTATGCACACTCTGAGCGTAAGTATGAATGTACACCTTTGGGTTAACTAACGAAGAATAAATCCATTCCTTAACAATTTTTCCTTTATATACAGGAACTATAGCAATTTCCACAATCCTATCTCCACCTGAAGGATCGATACCTGTAGTCTCTATGTCAACACAACAGTATACATTTTCATCCCACATGAAAAAAGCCCCTTCTTAAAACTTCAAAACCTAGGTGATCAACTCTTCTCCTCCACCACGTGCTATCACAATTTCTCCAGCTTCTTCGAGCCTTCTTATTATATTTATAATTTTCTGCTGTGCTTCTTCAACATCTTTTACCCTCACAGGTCCCATAAATTCTATTTCGTCTTTTAAAAGCTGCTGAGCACGTTTGGACATGTTATTAAATATCTTCTGCTTTAATTCTTCAGAAGCACCTTTCAATGCAACGGCAAGATCTTGAGTATTAACCTCTCTGAGTACAAGTTGGACAGATCTATCATCGAGCTTGAGTATATCTTCGAAAACAAACATTCTTCTTCTAATTTCTTCAGCAAGTTCAGGAGTTTCGTAGGTAAGTCTTTCCATAAGAGCCTTTTCTGTTGATCTATCAAGGTTGTTCATAATTTCAGCTGCTGTGTCAAGTCCACCCACTACACTAAGCGTTTGCGTTGCTACGCCTGCAAATTTCTTCTCCAACAATTTTTCAACTTCTTTAACAACATCGGGAGAAGCTCTTTCAAGCAACGATATACGCTTTATAACCTCAAGTTGCAAATTCTCTGGTAGTGAGCCGAGAACTTGTGCTGCGATTCTCGTATCTAAAAAACTTAGAACTAAAGCAATAGTCTGCGGATGTTCTGATTGCAAAAAGTTAACAATTTGAACAACATCTGCTGACTTCATGAATTCGAAAGGTTTAACGGCAAGGTTTGACACAAGCCTTTCTATAATTTGCATTGCTTTTTCCGGACCGAATGCTTTTATTAACATTTCTTTGGCGTATTCTATACCACCTGAAATTATCATTTCTCGCGCTTTTGTTAGACTTTGAAACTCTTCAAGTACAATTTTTCTTTCTTCGTTGGTGACTTTACCTAAGTTAGCAATCTCTATTGTTAAAGCTTCAACTTCTGAATCTTCGAGATTTTTCAAAACCTTAGCTGCACGCTCAGGACCCATAGTTACAAGTAATATAGCTGCTTTTCTTCTACCGGTAAGTCTACCAGCCATTTATATCATCCTTCCTAAATTTATCATGTTTTTTCAGAAATCCAAACTTTTAACACGGTTGCAACCTCTTCTGGTGTATTTTCTGCAACTTGCTGCAAGTAATCCTTAAGTTGCTCAAGTAACAATTCTTCTTCCTTCCCAGGTATAACTTCCTCTTCTTCAAGCTTAGCAATAGCACGTTGAGCTTCTTCTTGCAGCATTTTGTACCTTTGTTGGATAATTTTCTTAGCCTTAATTTTCCTAAACTGTACTAAGCCAAGATAAGTTGCAAAAAAGATTAAGATAGAGGCAAGCAAAAGCAGAAGCAACCGCGTTCTTACTTTTTGAAGATTGCTAATTGCTTGCATTTCCTTATTGAATTGCTCTTGGAGTTCTCTGCTGAATGGTAAGAATGCAACAGCATAGGTTATCGAACCATCTGGAGTGTTTGCGTAGATACTCTTTTCTACAATAGATTGAACATATTTTTCAACTTCACTTTTTGATGTTTTTTCAAGTACAGTGGATGATGAATCTATAATCACCGAAACTGTTATATTTTCTATCTCACCTTCGGAGTTTTTCACTATGTTTTCCATCATTTCGTTCAATTCATAATTCACAATTTCATGACTTCTTTGATATGTTGCCGTACCTGTTCCTTCAACAGTTTCGTACGTTGTAGGAGGAATATTTGATTCAGTACCAACAGGTCCACCAACTCCTTGGCGTGTTGTAGATATTTCAGATTCAGTTTCCTTACTTCTAACTAACCCTTCTTTCTTATTAGGAGCAGTGTATGTTTTAATCTGTTTCTCAACTTTCTCCCAATTTAGTTTCACATCCGGAATAACTTCCACTCTTCCTGGTCCAAAAACGCTTTCAAGTGGGGTTTTTATCTTTTGTTTATAATAATTCTCAAGATTTACCTTTAATTCCAACTTGGTTGAAGCCAGCGCAGTTGATTGATCAAAGTTCAGCATAGCTGTGAGGTCATGACCTGTTTGATCGATCACCCTTATATTTTCCGATTTTATGCCTTCAACTGCTCCCTGAACAAGAGATACTATACCTTTAACTTGCTCTTTTGTTAGACTTTGTCCTACATCCATAACAACCATTATAGAGGCTCTTGGTTCTGACATTTCTCCGCGAACATAGTATGTGTACTTTGGTAATGTGAGAACAACTCTCGCACTTTGAACACCTTTAATTGTTGAAATTGTTCGTTCAAGCTCTCCTTGGAGTGCTATTTGATATCGCACTTGTTTGTCAAAACTTGTCGCTCCAAGCGAGGTTTGATCTAATATCTCAAATCCCTTCGTAGAACCTGAAAGTACACCAGAAGAAGCAAGGCGCATTCTGATTTCGTAAACATTATATGTTGTTGGGATCAATATTCTATTACCAGCATCTACTTTGTAAGGTATTCCAAGATTTTCGAGTTGTTGGATTATTGTGCCTGCGTCCTGCTCTGTTCTTGTCGTAAGTAAAAGTTGATATCTTGGAGCATTTATTATTGCAAGAAAAACCGTGGTTAGTACAATAGATACTAAAACCATCAATATAACTATCTTTTGACCTTTTTGTAAGCTTTTCCACCATTGAGGGAAATTAGCAAACCAGTCGACAATCTTTCTGAACCACTCCACTTCATTTCACCACCAAAAACCAATTATATCACAAAAATATAAGAAAATTTACACTATATTAATTTTTTCTCAGTTAACATTTCCAAAAAAGGTACTATAATTATAATACCAAAGTGCCGAGGTGATTGCAATGTGGAAAATAAGCGTGAAAGAACTTATAAATGAAAAAAGAAAGGTAATTGAAGATACATACTTTACTAAAGAGGTTGAATTACACACAGGGACATACAAAGTCGTTGACGATGGTTTCAAAGTTAAACTTGTTTTAACTTATGTCGACAACAGAATACTTCTCGGAGGTTATGCAAGGGGTTACGTAGAACGTCCATGTGATAGATGTTTAAAAATTTCAGAAATGTACATTGACGGAATAATAGAAGCGGTGTATACTTTTGAGAAGAAATATTCGCATAAAAGCGAAGAACTTAAAGACTTGTCGAATGAGATTCTATTAACTGGTGATATTATAGATCTTGAAGAGAGGATCATCGAAGCAATAGTCAGTAGTGCACCAGACGTTTTTGTTTGCAAACCGGATTGTAAAGGTCTGTGCCCTTATTGTGGGGCAGATTTAAATGAAGAACCTGAACATAAATGCAAAGAATTTGAAGAAAGGATAGATCCAAGGTTCGAAATATTGCGAAAAATCAAACATACACAGGAGGGATAAACATGGCAGTACCAAAGCAAAAGCGTTCAAGAAGCAGAACTCACCACAAAAGAGCAAAGATTTACAAAGCATTCAGTGTATCGGTAACAAATTGTCCGAATTGTGGTGCTCCTAAGCAACCACACAGAGTCTGCTTAAGATGTGGTTACTATGGAAAGAAGCAGGTGTTTGAGGTAGCAAAATGATTCGTATAGCGCTGGATTTAATGGGCGGAGATAGAGCGCCGGAAGAGATAAAAGCCGGCGCTCTTATGTATTTGGAAAAATTGAATAAAACACAAAAAGATATAAGATTACTTTTGGTTGGCACTTCCAATGTCTTGAATGGTTTTGATCGCTATAAAAATCTGGTTGAACTTGTAGAAGCTCAAGATTACTTGCCAATGGACATTAAACCTACTGACGCGCTGAGAAGAAAAGGGAGTTCAATGTATATTGCTGCAACGCTTGTTAAAGAAAAACGTGCTGATGCGTTGGTTAGTGCAGGAAATACTGGTGCACTTTTATCTTGCGCTACACTTGTTATTGGACGAATTAAAGGCATCGATAGACCTGCACTTGCTGTACCTGTACCAAGTTTGAATGATTTCACAATACTCATTGATGCCGGAGCAAATGCGGAAGTCAAGCCGGAATGGTTATTACAATTTGCGGTGATGGGAATTGAATATGCGAAGATCCTTGGAAAATCTAATCCGAAGGTTGGACTTTTAAATGTCGGAACCGAAGAAAACAAAGGTACAGAACGTGAAAAGCAAGCTCATCTTATCTTAAAAGAATCTTTGAAAGATAAGTTTTTTGGGAACGTGGAAGGCAACGATATTAATCTTGGAACTGTTGATGTGGTTGTAACTGACGGTTTTTCTGGTAATATAGCAATGAAAACAATGGAAGGAGTTGCAAAACTTATTTCAAATACAATAAAACAAGAAGCCAAGAAAAGTTTAGATGGGATAATAGGTGCTTTAATATTTTCAAGAACACTGAGAAAACTCAAAAAGAAGCTTGATCCAAGAACGTATGGTGGTTCATTCTTCCTTGGCGTGGATGGTGTGGTTGTAAAGGCACATGGAAATTCAGATAAATTTGCTATCTATAATGCGTTAAAAGTTGCATCAAATGGTGTTGAGCAAGGTATTATTGATAAATTGAAAAGTTCATTGGGAAATATTATTTTCCAAGGATGAGGCTGGAATTGAAAATACTCCAGCTAAAACAGGAGGGGCCCTTATGTGTGGAATAGTTGGAATAATCGGCCATGAGTTTAAGGTGGAAGATTTAATAGAAGGACTTAAAAAGCTTGAGTATAGAGGATATGACTCTGCAGGTGTTGCGGTTATTGACGAAAAAGGTTTATACGTTAGCAAGAGTGTAGGTAGGATTGATGCTTTGAGGAACGTTGTTGAAACTCACAAAATCGTTCGTGGTGGTATAGCTCACACAAGATGGGCAACGCATGGTGCTCCAAATGATAGGAACGCACATCCTCATACGGATTGTTCTGGTAAAGTTGCTGTTGTGCACAATGGGATTATTGAAAATTACCAGGAACTTAAAAAAGAACTCATCGATAAAGGACACAAATTCAAATCAGAAACGGACACAGAAGTTATAAGCCACCTTATTGAAGAGTCTTTCCAAGGTGATTTGTATAGGGCGGTACTCGATGCACTTAAGAAATTGAAAGGTGCATTTGCAATAGCGGTTGTACATGCAGATGTACCAAATGTGATGATTGGTGCAAGAAAAGGAAGTCCACTTGTTCTTGGCTGTACTGATGAGAGATGTGTACTTGCTTCTGATGTTACGCCAATAATAAAATACACAAGAGATGTAATTTTTCTTGAGGATGGAGATGTAGTTTATATAGAAGGTAACAGAGTAAAAATTACTGATATGTACGGTAACACTGTTATCAGAAAGCATACACATATTTCATGGGACGAATCAGCTGCTGAAAAAGGTGGATTTAAACACTTTATGCTAAAAGAAATTAACGAAGTGCCTGAAGCTATTGAAAGTGCGCTTGTTGGAAGATTCGATGAAAAATTGCAGCCAAATTTGAAAGAGCTTGATGAGTTCAATTTGGAGAATGTAAAGAGAATACTCCTTGTTGCATGTGGTACCAGCTATCATGCAGGGCTTGTGTTTAAGTATTTTGTCGAGAAGTACCTTAATGTTGATGTGCTAATAGATGTTGCTTCTGAATTTAGATATAGACCGATAAGAGTAACGGATGAAACTCTGACGATCGCAATTTCTCAGTCTGGAGAGACTGCAGATACACTCGAAAGTGTTAGAGCGGTTAAAAAAGTTGGTGGAAAAGTCCTTGCTATCACAAACGTTGTTGGCTCAACTATAACAAGAGAAAGTGACGTGACGTTGCTTATGAATGCAGGTCCAGAAATCGGTGTTGCTGCTTCAAAAACTTACGTTAACCAATTGATACTTTTGTACGCATTAGCACTTTACATGATGAAAAAAAGAAACATTTGGAGTGAAGATCAGCAGGTAATATCAAAACAGTTGAACGAATCACCCAAGATACTTAAAAAAGTTATTCAAGATGATAGAATAAAACAATTAGCTGATTATTATAAAAATTATCATCATTTTATGTACATTGGGCGTGGGATAAACACTGCTACAGCCTTAGAAGGTGCTTTAAAACTAACAGACATAAGTTATATAAATGCGGTAGCTTATCCTGCAGGTGAATTGAAACATGGACCTATCGCTTTACTTGATCCAACCTTCCCAGTTTTTGCGATTGCACCAAAGGATAGTTTGTACGAAAAAATGCGCAGTAATATAGAAGAGTCACGTGCAAGAAATGCGAGGATAATAACTGTTGCAACCGAGGGAGACACAGAAATTAATAAAATATCTCACGACGTAATTTATGTACCAAAGGTGCATGAAGATTTGTATCCTTTGATAATGGCACCTGTAATTCAACTATTTGCCTATTACATAGCTGA
>JBCNVJ010000239.1:0-2598 GCA_039630255.1 Fervidobacterium sp.
GAAATCTCGGAACAACAGCTTGGTCAACTAATTCAACTTGCTCCTGAATTACTTTGGAAAAAGAGAAGGTTTGTATGGATTTTTTACAACCAAGAAGACTATGATTTGAAATATATTATAGATGGAAAAACGCATACAAAAAAGATAAAGACTGTAACTTTATTTAGTTACCCTGTTCTAAGTTCAAAATATCAAGCGTTACCTTCTGAGGCTCCATATTATTTTGAAAGAGAAGGTGATATTGGAGTACTGAAAATACGGACATTTTCATTGTCAGGTACTGCGTATAACAGATTTAGGGAATTTCTTGATAATCTTTTTGTGTGCAACAAAGATTTGAAGAAAATAATAATAGATGTTCGTGGTTCATCTGTAAGGGACTTTACTGTGTTTAAAGAAGTATTTGAACATTTCGTAGATAAAAAAGTAGCTGTACTTAGAAACGTATCTTTGATTAATACAGCTTACATTTTAAGAACTCTCGAAAAATATGGTATTGAATACAAAAAATCAACTGGAGAGGTACTAACAACAAAATATTCCTACGAATTTAAACCAAGAGAACCGTACTCATCTGCCCAAATATGGATACTCTTTGACAAATACACATCCCATGCAGCGTTAGATTTTGTGTATATTTTTAAGAAGCTTTATCCAGGGCGAACAATTGGTGAAAAGACAATAAGATTGATAAATCATACAACTGATGTGGTTTATCAGTACTTTGACAATATAAAAACCTCATTTTCCTATCCAACAGCAAAATTTTCAGATGAGGATGGCGAGAATCCAGTCACACCAGACATTGAACTTAATATTTCAACACAAGATAGGTTAAATCAACTATTTGGATTAGAAGATACAGTGTTAAAAAGGGTAATAGAAGTAGTGCGAAAAAAATAACAAAAAGTGGTCAATTGATGACCACTTTTATTTTTTCAAATTCAGTTGTAAAAAACTATCCTAAGAATTTTCTAAGATGTGCTGCTCTCAAAATTTTTTCTTGCAACCCTGTCTCTTTTCTTTCTTCTATCTGTTTTAAAATTGATTTTGAAATATTCACATGCTCTTGATCTTGCTCGTATCCTTGGAAATTTTGCATTATGAACTCTTTCAATTCATCAGGTATATATTTACTTTCGATATCACAGTATCTCAATGAATCCATTATATCCTCCTCAAAATTTACGTAAATTGTCTTTAAGAACCTCAATTCTTCCTTATTTAAAGCATTCAATCCAAGTAGTTCAGGTGGAAAACCAATTGAATAAAGGGCTGCTGTAAAACTTATCACTCGTGGTAATTTTATTCCATCTACTTCTCTGGAATACCCAAACAAACCAGTATGCAATTTCCTCCGTCTTCTTCTTGGAATATGTTTTGCGACCTCGTTAATTATTCCAAACAGTTCTTTTAATTGTCTTTTGTACTCTTGTATGTACTTAGTCATTATCTCAACAGCCATATTTTCGTCTACTTGTTGAGGTAATCCTCTTGGGCGAGTTCTTATTTTCTTAATAGCTTCCCTTACCTCGTCGGGGCTGTTGTCGTATTTGAAGGCCGACTGAATAGTAAAGGTTTGCACACTTGGGTACTCTTTAAGAACACGTTCAACAGTGGAGGGTTTTAAGTTACCTCTAAATGGTGCAGAACCAACACCAATAATTGGATAAATCTCTATGCCAATTTCTTCGGAAAGTTTATACATTTTTTGAAGAGCAATTTTATTAAGTAAAACAGCGGTTATGAAGCCATAGTTCATAGCAGGGTCCGAACGCGCGAAGAAAACTCTTAAATAGGGCACATTTTTGTCCTTTATGTACTCTTTCAGAATTTCGTCGGCATTCAAAATATGTTCGTAATCTTCAAAGAGTGGAATTACGTTTATATAAGCGGGCTTGAATTCGCCTATCCATTCAGAAATTGTTGTTTCTTCGTTTCTGAATTTCATATGTTCTTTACCCACAACAAAATCATGATAGTACCAGTAAATTCTGCTCAAACATTTATGAGATGTCGTCATTGGTAATATTACCTCAAAGATGGGTGCTATATCCTGATTGTAAAAAAGTTTTGCTGTATCATAAGATCTTGGTATACTCTCCAAAGTTTCAAGTAATATTTTTGCTTCATCTTTCTCCACACTTGGATTTGGTACACGCAAAGTTATGAATATATCTTTACCCATAACTTTTTCTGAAAAAAAATACTCGTATCTTGTCAAAAGCTTTTTGACAACATAATCGTCAACTTCCTTACCTTCACAGTCCCACATCTGTTCATCACAACCAAGATGTGAAAAGGCATAGTAAGCCTCCGTAATCTCATCTTCCCCGGCAAGTTCCGGATTTTCTGCAAAAAACGGTGTGTTTACATTGTCAGGATGCTGGGTACTCATACATCTTGGTATCTTTCTTTCCAAAATACATCCCCCCTTTAACTTTTTAAAGTAATAAACAATTTTAGTCATAGCTTACTTTAAGTACAATTATACACGCTTTCTCAAGAAAAATCAATCTTTAAATAACATTATCAAGAATTAGATTAAGAATTGTAATTTAGTATATATTTTTCTCACTTAATGTCAAAATTACGATT
>JBCNVJ010000024.1:0-9536 GCA_039630255.1 Fervidobacterium sp.
GAATTTTGTAAAATTTTATAACATATCATTCATGTTTTCAAATATCATTCATAGGTGATTTTTCCAGTTATAGAACTAAATATAACCGAATAACTGAATAATGCAATCAATACGTCACATTTTTGAAAATATACATTGTAGATATGATATTACAGTATAATAATGATAAGAATGTGGTTTACGGTGTAAGAAATCCTTTAGTAAAATCAAACGCTTAATATGATAAACAATGATGTTTAAAAATAGGAAGACCTTGAGCAATTAAATGCTAAGGCACAATATTTTGTTTTAAATATTACCTATTGACAATTTCAAATAAAGGGGTATAATGAATCATCGCGTTGCATATGGGAAGCAGCGAAAAAGAAAAACAAGCTTTTAGGAGGCAGTTAGCATGAAAGGTACAGTTAAGTGGTTTGATTCATCGAAAGGATACGGATTTATAACAGGAGAAAACGGACAAGATGTTTTTGTCCATTTCAGCGCCATTCAGATGAATGGTTTTAAAACCCTCAAAGAGGGAGACAAGGTCGAATTCGACATTCAAAATGGTCAAAAAGGTCCTCAAGCTGCAAATGTGAAAATTTTGAAGTAAGACTGTGAGGATAATAATAAGCCCCCATTTGGGGGCTTTTTGTTTTTTCGGATGACTTTTTTGGGAAGAGTTTAATCTGTTCAGAGTTCTTTTGCAAAGGAGGATGACGAATGATTGTAAAAATTTTAACTTTGAATTTGCACACTTACCAAGAATTAAAATTTGAATTGTTTAATGATCTTCAGAAATTTTTGAATGCATATTGCCCAATTCAAAAACATATAGCTGAGTTCATAATGGAAAAAGATGTTGATATAGCTTTTTTTCAAGAAGCAGGTCAATACAAAGAAGAAACTACTGATCTTTCGTTGTTTGGTTTTGAATTGAAGAAAAGCAACTATATCCGCATAATTAGCGATATTTTGAACTAGTGCAATTTTCCGAATAACTTTGTTTGGTCATTTACTCACTATGGTTTTGGGATTTGGGAAGAGGGCAATGGTTTAATAACTAAACACAAGATCTGTGAGGCTGAAAGCAGATGTTTATCGAAGAATTGTTCACCGGAAGATTTTCACACAAGGAGGATATTAAGAGCAACTATAGATATAAATGGTGTATACTTAGACGTTTACAATGTACACTTTAACTGGTTTGAGGATGGATTTCAAAATGAGTTTGAAAAGTTATTAGAATGGATAGAAGAAAGAAAAAACGAGAAATTTATTATAGCAGGGGATTTCAATGTTTCTTCTGAAAGCAACTGTTATAAAGCTCTAACTGGGTCAAAAGTAATTGGAAAAAGACTTATTGATTGCTGGTTGATTGTGAATACTGATGCACCCCATGAACCTACTTTTGTTGGTGATGAACAATCACAGCAATCAAGAATAGACTATGTGCTGATTCCTGAGGATATATTGTGCAAAAGTGGTTATGTGGTTTTTAAAGAAAGGAAAGTTTCTGACCATTATGGATTATATTATGAGTTAAACCTCAAGTAAGTAGAAAGTGAGCCTTAAAGGCTCACTTTCTTAAAACGGGTAAAATCCAAGTTCCAAGTTATTTTTTTCGATGATTTCTTTGATCTGCTCTTCTATTATTTTCTTATGACCTTCTTCCCAGTCTCTTAATATTTCTAATATTTTTTTCAACTTTTCATTTTTCTCGCTTTTTGCTGCCTTTTCATAAAATTCCATGAAATCTTTCTCTATGAGGTATGCCATTCTTAGCACTGCCAAATCCATAAGATCATCTTCCTGGGACGTTTTTTCAATTTTTTGTTGTGTGTATTGCTTCTTAAAAATTTGCTGAGTATCTTTTGGAATATAGGTTAGTTCTTGTCTGTTTTCCATTTCTTTCATTAGTCTTCTGATAAATTCTGTATGTTCCTTTTCCATTTGAGCTAGATCCTGGAAAATCTCGGATATCCTTTTATTTTTAACTTCTTTTGATTTTTGATTGTAAAAGCTATAGCCTTCTATTTCAAATTTTTCGGCTATTTTCAATATATCGTTCATTTAAATTCCCCCTTTTTATTATTTATTTTTGTTCTCTCAAATACTCATCTATACCCCTTGCTGCCCAATAACCATCTGCTACACCATGAATTATATCTGGTCCATTAACAATATCACCACCAGCAAAGAGCCATGGAATTTGTGTCTGCCTAATGTTATTTGTAAGTATTCTTGAACCAACAAATTGAATTTTTGATTTCCACTCATCTGGTAGATAAGAATAGTCAGGGGCTTGACCAATCGCTTCAATAATCATATCTCCATCGTAGTAGCAAATTTCTGTTTCATCGAATTTAGGATTAAATCTTTTGTTTTCATCAAAGACCTCTGTACACTTAACGCATTTTAGTCCTTTAATTTTATCTTCATTTGGATAGAATATCACTTCTTTTGGACCCCAACCTGGGTATATTTTTACCCCTTCTTCAATTGCTTCTTCTATTTCCTCCATGTCTGCTGGCATCTCTTCATGAGTTCTTTCAAGACACGTAACTATTACATTTACTTGCCCAAATTTCATTTTTTGAAGTCTCGCCACACTGCGTGCAATATCCATTGCAACATTTCCTCCACCTATAACCACAACTCTTTTTGCTATCTTTGGTTCTGGTCCTTCACCGCGTAGGTAGTCTCTAATTTCTCTAAGTAATGGTAGAGCTTGGACTACATCGGGATGATCTGCACCAGGTATTTTTGTTGAACGACCAAGTGTTAACCCTGTTGAGATAAATATCACATCATATTTGCTTCTAAGCTCTTCAAAAGATATATCTTTACCCACAGCAACCCCGGTTATAATTCTAACACCCAGAGACTCAATAAAGGCAATATCTTTGTCCAAAGCTTCATCAGGTAACCTATAACGTGGTATTCCATATCTCATTACTCCACCAGGCCTATTAAGTGCTTCGTAAATATCAACATCGTAACCCATAGTTGCCAAGAAATACGCAGCAGATAAACCGGCAGGTCCACTTCCAACAATAGCAATTTTCTTGTTTTTCTTCGGTGTGTTAAACTTTACTATCTCATGCCACATTTCAGTAGGTATACTGTCAGTTATGTAACGTTTCAACCATCTTATAGCTATTGCTTCTCCTCTGTGTGATATTGCGCAAACTTCTTCACATCTGTGTGTACAAACTCTACCACAAACACCTGATAGTGGATTTGCACCAAAATTATTCTGCTCCTCCACTCCCTTGAGTAGCCATTTCAAAGCATCCTTTAAATCATCTTTCCAAATGGCTTTGATATATTGAGGAATTTGCATATGTTCTGGACATCTATCGGTACATATACCACATTCAACACAACGTGCTGCCTCAGCTATAGCTTGTTGTTTACTGTAAACTTTAACAAATTCAACAAACGAGTTTAATCGCTCCTCAGCGGGTAAGTGTTCAGGGACTACTCTTTCAAGGTCAAGTAAATCATTCTCAGCTTCTCTTGTCCAACCTATTTTTATCTCGGAAGGCTCTTTTCTTAATATGCCTTTCTCTGTTGGAACATAATAGAAGTCTTCTGGATTGTCTGATACAAAGATATATTCTCTGGTCATTTGAAGTGAACCTGTTGTGCATATATCTACGCACATGGCGCAAAAACTACACCGTCCATAGTCGATAGCTGGTCTTTGTGGTTTCATACCGTATTCTTGCTTCATATCTGGTACTTCTACCATTGTTATTGCATCTGTGGGACATATCTTTGCGCAAGTTCCACAACCTATACATTTTTCCCAGTTGTTGACGTGAAAACCCCTGTATCTTGGTGCTGCTTCTCTTTTTTCCTTAGGAATTTTTATCGTGACTGGTTTTTCAAATATATTCTTCCAAGCTATTAATGGTGCAAAGAAGCTCTTCTCAGCCATTCGAACACCTCCGTTTCTTTACACTTTTGGAATGCCTGCTTCAATTTATCTGTCAATCTCTGGTGCACATACTCCCATCGAATCGAGCCAAATAGGTACATCGTCTATTCTTGTACCAGGTAACAGGTGCTCAACACCATACAAACCTTGTGGATACGAAGCACCACGGACTGCAACTCTGTACGGAGTTTCGCCCCCATCGGATACGACCAAATAACCGTATTCTCCTCTAGTGGACTCAACCTTTGCATATGCCATACCTTTTGGAACTCTTATTCTAAGACCATTACCATCTGAAATTTTTATGTTTACAGGTCCGCTTGGCATTTTTTCCAATATTTGTCTGATTATTCTTATACTTTGCTTTATCTCCTGTGGTTTCAAGCTTATTCTTGCGTAAGCATCACCCTCTGTTGCAGTAGGGACGTCAAATTCAACTTTATCGTAGAACATGTAGGGATCTACTTTTCTTATATCATACGGTATACCGGTTGCCCTAAGCCCAATACCTGTAACACCTAGTTTAAGACAAGTTTCTGTATCTATTTTTGCTATTCCTTTTAACCTTGTATGCAGAATTCTGTTTTTTAGTATGAAAGTTTCGTATTCTGACATCCTTTGCTCCAAATAATCCATTAACTTACTGATTTTTTCTTCCAATCCAGTTGGTAAATCCTTTCTAACGCCGCCTGGGATTATATACATGTGATATATCCTTGCACCTGTCAATTCCTCAAATATATCAAGTACTTTGTCCCTATCACTAACAGACCAAAACATGCTGGTATACATACCTATGGGACCACCAATGCCACCAAACGACCATAAATGATTTGCAATTCTTGCAAGTTCAAGAACGAGCATTCTTATCCATGTAGCCCGCTCTGGAACCTCAACTTTAGCAATTTTCTCTACTGCCATTGCATAACATGCTTCATTTATATCAGGTTCCGGAACACATATCCTTGGTATAAGAGCAACGTTTTGATACCACAATCTTCTTTCCATGAGTTTTTCAAAACCTCTGTGTAAAAATCCTGGTACTGGCCTTGCTTTAACAACTACATCTCCCTCAACATACATATGCACACTGAAATTTCCATGCATACCAGGGTGATTTGGACCAAAAAAGAGTTTCACTTCACCCATTGACATCACCCCTTATATCTCCTCTTACTATCCTTGCTTCGTGAATTGCATCTTTCTCATATTCTCTATCTGGATAGTGTTCTTTTGAATACTTCAGAGGGTCAAAGTCTTTTCTAAGTGGTGGTAAATCATTCCAAAGTTCCAAAATCATAGGCTTTTTGCAATTCTCATTACCTTCAAATTCTACACCGAAAAACTCATGAACGTCACGTTCATAATACTCAGCGGTGGGCCACATATCTTTCACAGTGTAGAAAACTGGTTTGTCCCTATCAATAAACGTTGAGACTAAAAATGTTATTCCGTTTGACCAATTAAAGAGTATATACACAAGTTCGAATTTCTTTTGTTCGATCCAGTCAACACAGGTGAGAATCGATAGATGTGAATAACCAATTTCCTTGAGATAAGCAAGCAGCGGAAGTATTTTATCCGGCTCTGCGATTATCTTAAACTGTTTACTATCTATTTCCGACAATTCAACATTGTACAAGGTTTTCAACCTTTCAAAAAATTCTTGGATATTATTCGTGAAACTCGTCATGTACAATCACCTCACCAAGGCTTCTAAGTTGATTTTGTTTGTACCATTCATAGTTTTCTTTGTACCTCTTCCAACCATTTGCTTCACCTTTTCTAATCATCTCCATCAATTGATTAAACGCGTTCAAGATAGCTTCCGGTCTTGGCATACATCCAGCTATATACAAATCTACAGGTATGTAATAATCAAGTCTATTTATTGTTGAATAGGAATCATAGTAAATTCCACCGTTGATTGTACAAGATCCAAAACCTATAACGTATTTTGGATCAGCCATTTTTTCATATGTGTATATAACTCTCCTCAAAGTTTTGGCACTTAAATATCCTGTTATCAAGAATATATCTGCCTGTCTTGGTGTTGCCATTGGTCCCATACCAAGCCTCTCCATGTCAAATCTTGAAGTCATCGACGGCGGCAGCTCAACAGCTCCACATCCTGTGCAATAGTGTAGCATCCACATTGAACGACTCCTAAGCTGATCTGCGATCTTTTCCCAAACACTTCTTTCATCTATCTTGCTCATTCATTTCACCTCCTCAAAATACCCAGCCGTTAATTACGAGAAAAGCTTGCAAGAAAGCGAGTAATATCGGTACCGTCCAATAGAATGCGACTGCTTGTTCTATTCTAAACCTTGGTAAGACAGCCGAAATCATGACAGCAAGTATCCAAACTACCAAATACTTCAGTAAGAAAACGAAATAAGTTCCTCCTCCAAGGAAGAAATCAACAAACAAGCTTATCTCAACAAATTCCATGAATGTGTTCATAAGCATTAGAAGTCCCATATACTTAGCAGAGAGTTCAACCATAGGACCTGAAGCTATTTCAGCTGGAGCAATAGGTGCTTCGAATGGTTCTTTTCCAAGCATACCTTGAAGTGATATAAATGCAACAAGTGCACCTATAGGAAATCTAAATATATTCCAAATTTCTCCCTGTGCTGCGATTATGTTCGAAATATTGGATGTTTTATAAAAATAAAGCATTGAAGTAATAACTATCAAATATGGTACTTCATATCCAAGCATAAGTGTTAATGCTCTTGCCACACCTATCGATGCCCATGGATTACCTGTACCGACCATTCCCATTGCCATACCAAGTGCGCCAACTGTGAATAGATAAACTATAACAAAGAAATTATCAAGTCCAGGAAATGCCACAAGGTTACCAAGTGGTACAAAAGAAAGAGTTGCTATAACTCCTCCAAGAGCCATCAGTACTCCAAAATCAAATATCCATCCATGAGTCCAACCATGCTTAGTAAGTGTTTTAAAGACATCTATAAAATTTTGATACCAAGGTGGACCATAACGCTTTTGAATTCTTGCAGTGACTTTCCTACCAATTCCTTCGAATGTCAAGCCAAAGAAAAATGCCGTTAACAAGACCTGAGCAACTCTTACAGCTGTCATCATTACCACCTCACCCATAGCAATATTACTAAGACAACCGCAGTCCAAAATAGATAAGCCGAAGCTTCCCTACGAGCTAAGTAATCCACTCCCTTACCAACTGCCTTTAGCACATTTACAAAAGATAGGTATAAATCCTCAAACGATGGATGACCTTCATATTCCCTTTCAAAAAATGCATAAAACTTACTCGCATAATGGTATAAGTCATAGTTATGCAAAAATTCTCCTGAGGTGTACTGATCTTCAAGAGGTATCTTCTTACCCTTTGGCATCAGTATATAAATCACTGCAGCTATAATAAAACCTACAGCAAACATTACAAACACAGTCCAGGTATCCCAATAACCCATATTAGTCATGAGCTTTGTACCTTCAAATTGAAATACCGTCATACTAAATTCTTTTTGAATATCTGTTATCCACATAAGCACTTGTTGTGGAAAAATTCCCCAAAGTACCGTAAGTGTAACGAGCAAAATCATAGGAATAGTCATGAAAATAGGAGCTTCTCTCACATCTTTATGCTTACTCTTAAGTTGTCCTAAGAAAACACCAGCGAGAGGTCTAAAGACGTACAAAAACGAACCTATACTACCTATGAACGTGAACATCTCTGTTACAAACATTCCTCTTGACACAAGCGATTGAAAAATCATCCATTTTGATATGAAACCACTTGTTGGTGGTATTCCAGCAAGCGAGATAATACCGACAAGATACGTTACAAACGTCACTGGCATTCTGTGGATCAAACCACCAAGTTCATCTATTTTAGTAGTACCCGTTCTGTAAACAACCGCAGCAAATGAAAGAAAAATCATCGTAGCTGCAAGTGCGTGATTTATCACATGGAATAATCCTCCAGCGTATCCTACCTTGTCTAGCGTTGCCAAACCTATCAATATATAACCACTATTTGCTACGGTTGAATATGCGATGAGCATTTTCATATCATTTTGCTTTATCGCCATTAGTGTTCCAACCAATATGGAAATATTACCAAGCCAGATGAGTAAGTACGAAAGTAAATTTATTCCATTGTAGAATTCACTGAACATAACAGATACTGGAAAAATAGTAAGAACAAGAGCGAGTATATACGATCCCATCTTAACAAGTTGGCCAGACAGCACGGCACTGAAAGTATCGGGAGCGTTACCATGCACATTCCTAAGCCATGTGTGTAATGGAAAAATCCCACTCTTTGCTATACCTGCCGCAAGTAGGAGTATTAAAACGATCCACTTAAAACTTGATGACTCATGTGGTAAATATTTAGCTATCTCAAAAACATCGAACGTGTTGTATTGGGAATAAAGCATAAACACACCGTACAGGAACATGTAAGTTCCTATAGAACTTATGACTATATACCAAATTGCCGCCTTCCTTGACTCTTCTTTCCCCATTGGAACTATAAACAGTGAACCAAGAACGGCAAGTTCCCAAAATATGTAGAGAACTATAAGGTTAGAAGAGAAGAAGATTCCAAGAGTACCGAGTAATGTGAGTATAGACAATGCGTTAAAGGCATGAGGATTTTTTGCTTTATCTATCCATGAAATATTGAAGAATGAAAAACTTGCAAATACTATCAACGACAGGATCGAGAAATATCTTGACAAAGCTGTAAATTTAAGCACTCCCTCAAAACCGTACAAATTCTCCACAGCGCCTGTTGGAAGGTTCCATAAAATAATCAGACTATAAATTGACAAGGCAAAAAGCACAATAGGTCCAATGTGTCTATTAACTTTGGAGAGCAAATAACCTACAATCGAACCAACAGCCAAATAAGTTATTAGAGTTTGCATCATTACATACCCCCTTTGAGTACGACTTCCATGTACGATCTAAAGTCAGTTACGTACTCAGCAATAGTATTACTCTGAGAATGAATAATTTGAGGAAGAAATCCAACAACAACAAGTAGCATTGCAAGCAGTAACACTACAAGCTGACTACCAAACGGTAGCTGTTGTGTACTTTCATCTTTTTCACCCTCCGCGTACCATAAATCAACATTCCACTTAACAATATAACCAGCCTCTATTATTGTTGCTATTAATACTACAACCGGTAGAACATAATTTTCTGCTTCAAACAATGCTTTAAGTAGATAGAATTTTGCCCAGAACCCTCCAAGAAGCGGAAAACCTATGAGAGACAACGAAGCGATTGTAAAAGCAACTCCAGAAGTTTGATCATTTCTAAAACCACTTTGTCCAAGATAGGCAAAGATTGTGAAAAGTATAAACTTCGATATCACATCATTGAAAAGGTAGAAATACGAAGCAGAGATAATTTGCTGATCCATGGTTGATAAACCAGCGACAATGATACTTGTAGAAGATATTGCCGCAAAAGCTAAAGCTCTTCCAAAATTTCTTTGTTTAACAGCACCAAGTTGTGCAACAATTACTGAAATCATAGCTATGACCCGAATAATTTTGGCTTGCTCAAGACCAAGTACATTAACAAAAATTCTTGA
>JBCNVJ010000240.1:0-28841 GCA_039630255.1 Fervidobacterium sp.
GATTGAAATAATTGAAGATAGTAAGATTGAAAACATAGAACAAATTTTAACCTATGTAAAAGTCAAACGCGGCACCTTTGTTAATATACCAGCTGGTACGGTACACGCACTTGGTCCAAACAGTACGGTCTTAGAAGTTCAGCAAAGCTCAGATTTAACATACAGAATATACGACTGGGGAAGGCCAAGGGAAACACACTTACCTAAAGCTCTTAAAGTTTCGAAAAGTGTAAATATTTCAGATATAGTTTTTGAAAATATTCAAAAGCTTTCGACAAATTACTTTACTATGGAAATAAAAACTGAATCTGGAAGATTTTCAGAGGAAGTTTTGTTGCCTGTAGTTTCCATACCTTTGGAAATAAACAAAGATTTCTGTGCTACTTTGAGTTTCGACAGGTCGTTTCAAAATAATAATCTGTATGTGTACAACTTCATAAAGTAACAAAACTTACATTGCAAAACAAAGCAGGCTTAACGCCTGCTTTGTTTTATGAAACTATTGAAAAATTTATTCCTCTTTAAGCTTTTCTATAAGAGTATCTAAAATATCTTTTACTGTTAGGAGTTTTTCAACTTCTTCGTCTTCAAGCTTGATTCCAAATTCATCCTCAAAGACCATGACCAAATCAAAAGCATCAAGCGAATCCGCTCCAAGATCTTCTATAAGATGGCTGTCTTCATCGATATCTTCAATTGGTACGTTTAGTTTCTCCGATATAATTTCAGCTACCTTCTTAAAGAGTTCTTCTCTATCCACTATAATCGACCTCCCAAAAGATTTGTGCTGATTTAATTTTGCTTCCAAAGTTTAGCAATTATCGTTTTTAAAATTTTATGTTTCCCGCCTTTATGTCTTGGTATATTTTAATCAATCTTACTATTTTTGTCAATAAATTTTCTGTTTTAGTGCGTATAATTGACCAGAAAGATAATTGATAAACTTAAACGAATCTTCCCAAAAACTTGATTTTGATATGTCGATGCCTACTTTATTAAGCAATTGTTTTGGTGAGAGACTTCCTCCAGACTCAAGAAGTGATTTGTAACTTCTTGAGAACAGCTTTCCAGATTCAAGGTATTTTTGATAAAGTGATATAACAAGACAATGAGCAAAATTGTAAGCATAGACATAAAAAGGAGTTTCAAAGAAATGCGAGACCATAGCCCACTCATTTTTATACCATTCTGGTATATTTACAACATCACCGAATGTATCTAAGAGCACATTGTAATAAATTTCGTTCAATTCGTTCCAATCAGCAAAGCCTGTTGAGCCTATTAAGTCGTGTGCCTTGATCTCAAAATTAGTAAACATATTCTGTCTAAACGTTGTAGCGAAGGTGTCTTCTATTTTCGAGGCCATAAGTTGAATCTTTTCTTCATTCTCGATATTTTCTTTTAGATATTCAAAAACTAAAAATTCTCCGAAAACTGACGCAAGTTCTGATAATGTAAGTGGTGTATCGTAGTTAAAGAATGTTTGTTTCTTAGAAAGAGTTCCATGCACTCCGTGCCCGAGTTCGTGTGCAAGGGTCATTATATCGTACATATCACCGTTGAAGTTCGTTAAAATGTATGCAGGAAACTTTGTGGTTGAATATATGCAATAAGCTCCTGATACCTTACCTTCTTTTGGGTACAGATCAATTCTGTTTTCGTCAAAAAATGATTTCACAATCTTCCCCAAGCATTCATCAAATAAATAATATGCATTCAAAATGATATCTTTTGCCTCTTGAAATGTAAATTTTCTGACATTGCTACTAAGTGGTGCATAAAGATCTGCGAGTGTCAGCTCTTCACCGAGTACACCACTTTTCCATTTGTAGTAATTTCTGACTATGTGTACGTTTTCATTTGTGACATTTATTAGATTATCCACTATTTCATCTTCAACTTCGTTCTCAATGTTCATCATACATATAGGTCTTTTAAATTCTCTCAATTTGCTCTCTGTATCGTAATCTTTTACTATTAGATTATAAATTTCCGTTAGTACTATTGAATCGTTTGCAAAACGGTTTAACAACATCTTCATTGCATGTTTTCTCAACTTTGAATCCGGGCAGCGCCGCAATGATTTTACTTCTTCTGTTGTTAATCTCTTTCTCTCGCCTTCAATTTCCAATTCGAATACATAAGAGCTTTCAAGCCTGCTGTGTATTTTAGAAATGGCACCACGTCTTGAACCAGACATCAAAGCCAGTACTTTTTCCGCTTCTTTGTGAAGCATATGTGGCTTTTTTCTTTCTATAATATCTAAAAGATGCTTATAGTTTTCTGCCTTGTTCTTCAGCGAAATTATTTTTTCATCGTTGAGTTGGGAGAGACGAAGTTTCATCCTTACTAACATTTCCTCTGTCTTAGTTGATAAATCGTAAACTATCCCAAGCAATTTTTGACTTTCCAGCTTGTTGGTGTTTACAGAATATTTCATCCAGGCATACTGATTTGTTTTTGAAAATTCATCAGCATTTTCCTCAATGTCTTTAAGCAATTTTATTAATTTTTCCTCGTCAAATGTGTTTTCAAATTCTTGTATTAAGTTTTCTAATTGTCTAAGATGCTTTTGTGCATGTTCAACTGCTTGCTTATCATTACTAAACAACTTCTCTAATTCCCAATTCAAAAAATCGCCCCCCTGGAATTTTATTCTTCCTCCTCACCTATCCTGAGCATTGCGAGAAATGCCTCTTGTGGAATTGTCACGTTTCCAATTTCTCTGAGTTTCTTCTTTCCTTCTTTTTGTTTCTCTAATAGCTTCATCTTTCGCGTTACATCTCCGCCATAACATTTTGCCAAAACATCTTTCCGTAATGCCTTCACTGTAGAACGTGCAATGAATCTACCCCCTGCCTTTGCCTGTATCGGAATCTCGAATTGATGCTGTGGTATGAGTTCTGCCAGTTTATCAACTAACTTTCTCGCTACCGTGTACGCCTTCTCTTTGTGTGCAACAAACGAAAGTGCGTCAACTGGCTCTTTATTGACGTAAATTGTAATCTTTACAAGGTCACTTTTTCTGTATTCAAGGAACTCATAGTCCATAGATGCGTAGCCTCTACTGACAGCTTTCATTCTGTCGAAGAAATCAAATATAATCTCAGCAAGTGGTATTTCAAAATGCATTACAACACGTTCATGACCGGCGTTTTCTGTCGAAACAAGTGTTCCGCGTTTTTCGTTTTGTACTAAGTTCATCAGCTTTCCTATGTAATCTGGAGGAGTTATGATAGATAGTTTAACGTAAGGTTCGTATATTTCATAAACTTCTCCATCCTCAGGAAATTTTGCGGGATCATTTATCATTATTTCTTCACCACTGTGGGTAATTATCTTGTATTCCACATTCGGGGCAGTTAAGATAACAGCTATCTCGAACTCCCTTTCGAGTCTTTCCCTAACTACATCCATGTGAAGCAACCCAAGAAATCCACATCTGAAACCAAAACCTAATGCGGGTGAATGGTCTGGTTTGTAAACAAGTGCAGCATCGTTAAGTTTGTATTTATCGAGAGCTTTTCTCAATTCTTCATAATACTCAGGTAATCCTGGATACATACCTGCATATACCATTGGTTTGACTTCTTTATAACCCGGTAAAGGATCCGGTGCGGGGTTTTCCGGTTTTGTTATCGTATCACCTATTTTTGCTTTCGAGACATCTTTGAGACCAGCAATTATGTAACCTATGTCCCCCGCCTTAAGACTTTCAACAGGTGTCATATCGGGTGTAAATGTACCAACTTCATCTATCTCGTAAATCTCTCCACTTGACATCATTATTATCTTGTCCTTTGGTTTGATCTCACCATCAAAAATCCGAACATATGTTACAACACCTCTATATTTATCGTACTTTGCATCGAATATTAATGCACGTAGATATCCATCATCCCTTGTCACAGGAGAAGGAACAAGTTTAATTACCGCTTCTATCAGTTCTTTTACCCCTATACCTTCTTTGGCACTTATGCGATATATATCTTCGCTTGGAATGCCTATTAAATCCTCTATTTCTGCTATTGTCTCTTCAATATTGGCTGTAGGAATGTCTATTTTATTGATAGCCGGTACTATTTCAAGATTATGCTCTAATGCTTTGTAGGTGTTGGCAACAGTTTGTGCTTGCACACCTTGCGTAGCATCAACTAATAATATTGCACCTTCTACTGCTGCCATGCTTCTGTCTACTTCGTAAGAAAAGTCCACATGACCTGGTGTGTCAACTATGTTTATTTCGTATTCAGTACCATCATCTGCTTTATAAAATACCCTAAGGGGATGAGACTTTATAGTAATTCCTCGTTCGCGTTCTATGTCCATGCTATCAAGGTACTGTTCACGCATTTTTCTCCTGTCTATGGCGTTTGTCATCTCGAGTATTCTATCTGTAAGCGTTGTCTTTCCATGATCTATGTGAGCTATTATACAAATATTTCGTACATTTTCTACCTTTCTCATCAGATTTTTCCCTCCGAACTATTTATCTTAACTTCGACAATGTTATTGGGTATTCTCACACCGCATGCATCGAATGTTTTCTTTATTCTTAAAGCCACAGCGTTTATAGCATCAAAATAAGTGTCCTTTTCAACCCAAAATTTTACAGAGAGTGTAATACCATTGTTGTCAAATGAATTGAAAAGTATTATATTACTTAGACTGCTATCTTTTATAACCAATGGTTCCTCCTCAAGTACTTTTCTTAGTAAATCAATTACAAAGCTCATATCAGATGAATAATCAACTGCAACATTTATATCAACACGCCTGTATTTGCCCGGCCAAAATTTTGTAATTGTCCCAGACCACACTTTTCTATTAGGAATAAGTACGAGTTTACCATCAAAAGTCAAAATATGAGTATGGTTCATCTTAATAACGTCAACTACACCTGTTTGACCTTCTATGTCTACTATCTCTCCTTCAAAAACTTTTCTTGTCACAAGTACCATAAGGCCGGAAAGAAAATTAGTTAAGGGCTCTTGGAACGCAAGGCCAAGAACAACACCAGATATACCAAGACCTGTAAGATAGGGGGTCAAATTCACATCCCAAATCGCAAGTATACCAGCTATAGCAAAGCCATATATCAAAAAAGCAAGTAAAAGTGATAATGTTTTTGGAGCTTTTAGTTCCTTACCAAGTGTAGACATAAATTTATCAACAGATTTCATTATTACCTTATGAACAACATAAGCTACCAAAAGTGCAGAGATTGACATAAGTAATTTCAACACAGTGGATGCTGCAATCATTTTGTTATCTCCTTTCTTATTTGTAAAATTTGCTTAAAACATTATCCTCACAGCATCTTTAACTTCCTCCATAGTCTTTTGGGCTATTTGTCTTGCCTTTTCGTTACCTTGATGTATTATTTCTTGTACATCTTGCTCATGTATCGAATTATATCTTTCCCAAATTGGATTCAATTTTTCTATCATGTGCTTAAGTAGCAATTTCTTGCAATCAACGCATCCAATCTTAGCTTGCGTACATCCCTCAAAAACCCACTGTCTTTCTTCTGGAATGTTAGCTGTTCCAAAAGCTTTGTGATAATCCCATACTGGGCAATTTTCAGGATTACCCGGGTCTGTTCTCCTTTTTCTTGCAGGATCTGTAACCATAGGTAAGATCATTTTCGAAAGCTCGGCATCTGTTGATATCAAAGGTATAGTATTTCCATAGCTTTTACTCATTTTTCTACCATCTGTCCCAAGTAGCTTTGGAACTTCAGATAGCAATTCTTTCGGCTCTGGAAAGATTTCTTTTTTGAATATGTAGTTGAACCGACGTGCAATCTCTCTTGTCAGTTCAACATGGTAAACTTGATCTTCTCCAACTGGTACACCGTCTGCTTTGTAGATCAATATATCAGCTGCTTGTAATACTGGGTACATTAAGAAACCAGCATTCGACAAATCTCTATTGGTTATTTGTTGTCTCATTTCTTTGTATGTCGGAACTCTCTCAAGCCATGAAAGTGGTGTAATCATCGAAAAAATAAGCATCAGCTCGGCGTGTTCCTTTATGGCAGATTGAACAAATAACGTAGATTTATCAAGTCCAATTGCCATGAGCACTTTTATCAAGTCCTCAGTGAACTCCTTTATTTCAGAAGTGTCTTCATAGTGTGTTGTTAACGCATGCCAATCCGCTACAAAGTAAAATGTGTCATGACCTTCGTTTTGAAGTTTCAACCAATTTTCAAATACACCTACGTAATGACCAACATGAACCTTACCAGTTGGCCTTATACCACTGAGAATTCGCAAAATATTCAACCTCCTTGAAAAAAGTTACACGTTACAAGTTAATCACAACAATTCAACAGTAATATATTTGAATTTTTAAACTTAGAAAAGCGGTGTAAAGCCTTGCTGACTCCAATAATTTTTCATTGTTTCCTCATACAATTCAAGTAACATTTTCTTGTGGTTTTCTTCCCAGCTTGCAAGTACATTCAAGAGCTTTTTCATATCAGAATCTTCAACTTTTTCTGCACTTAAGCGATAGAATTTTTCAAAATCTTCTTCAATCAAATAAGCCATCCTAAGAATACTTAAATCGTTTGCCATGTCATCGAGTGTACCTGATACAAGCTCACTTTTTTCTCTTTCTTCGAAAAAGTCAGTTTTTGTTATCTCAGTATCGATACTTATTTCAATGTCTTTTTGAATTTTCTCCATCAAACCTTTGAGAAAGTTTACATGTTCATCCTCCATCTTCCAAAGACCCTCGAGTGTATCTTTGACATCTTTCGATTTTACTCTCTCAACCTTATCTTTGTAAAACTCTCTACCTTCTATTTCTCTTGCCAGCGCAAATCTTAAAATACCAAGAAGCTTTTCCATTTTTACACCTCCATTGAGAAAAGTTTTAGTTCGACGTATAGTTCAATTCCACACTAAGGAATTTTGCAAAAAATTTGCCTATTAAATTATTTCTCAACGTCAAGTATACCATAAATTCTCTCCAAGTATTCTCTAATCTCCAATTCTGAAAAATTCCTAGCAAATCTTCTTATTTCACTTCCTTGCACGTCATAAAAAACTACCGTAGGTACGGTAAATACCAGACTTTGACCTGCTGTCTCTGGTTTTTGAATAACATCAACTATTTCTAATGTCAAATTATAATTTTTTGCTATTTTTTCTATCTTTGGCAAAAACGCTTGACAAACTCTGCAACTATCATTTTTAAAGTATTTAATCATCATTCTATTTCCCTTCTTTTGTTTCTCTGATGTTTTTGTTAAAGAATCCATTTTTGTACATATAATCAAATATTTTTCGTGCTATTGGAGCGGAGTAGCGCCCTCCACCTTTTCCATGCTCGATAAAAACAACTATCGAGTACATCGGCTCTCTACTTGGTACAAACCCAACAAACCAAGCGTGTGGTTGGCCGTTATCTGTCTGCGCTGTACCTGTTTTCCCGGCAACAGTTAGTGGAAAACCTTTAAAAGCATCTACAGCAGTACCCCCATACTCAGCACTTCCTTGAATTGTTGTAACTTCTTCCAATCCTTTTGTAATAATGTCCCAATAATCATCTGGAACTGAGATATCAAACTTTTTTTCACTACTTTCTTCGTTTACAACAAGTTTGGGTCCAACTATAACTCCTTTGTTAGCTATAGTATTATAAATATGTAGTACTTGAATAGGTGTAAGACTCAGAAAACCTTGACCTATACCATATAGTATTGTATCTCCAGGGTACCATTTTTCCTTTGTATTTTGATATTTCCAATTTGGGGTTGGCAGTATTCCGCTAATTTCACCTGGAATATTTATCCCCGTCTTTTCACCAAGTCCAAAAGCTTTCGAAACTTTAACTAAATTATCTATACCAACATCAAGTGCAGCTTTATAAAAATACACGTTACACGAAACTCTGAGTGCCTTTTCTATATCAACATTTCCATGACCAGTAGGTAACCAATCATTGTATCTTCCAGTCACTCTACCTTTTGAATCTCGGTAATAAAAAACCCCTTTACAACTGATCGAACTTGGTTGACCATAAATCATTTGTGCTAATCCAGTTACAACTTTAAATGTTGAACCAGGTGGATAACTACTTGATATAGCTCTATTCAAAAGAGGCTTCATTGGGTCATTTATTAACTTCTGCCATGTCAGAGAATTTAAACTGTTTAAATCAACATTTGGAGCTGGATAAGATACCATTGCAAGTATTTCACCTGTTTTGGGCTTGGAGACTACAACTACGGATGGTGTATCTAATTCTGTTAATGTTTCGTATATAAATTTCTGCAAATTGTAGTTTATCGATGTTTGTAAATCTAACCCATTTTCTGCCTCACTTTCTATTATTCCCTCTTTATAGTTTCCTCCTGGTGTTTTTATTCCATATGAAACACTTACCTTTCCTTTCAAAACCTCGTTATATGTGTACTCTAGTCCAGACATGCCATCTCCATCTGTGTTTACACTACCAATCAGAGGATATAAAAATCCATATGAACGGCGCTTTTCTATAGTGTAGATATTGTAACCTATACTCTTCAACAAAAATGCTTGTTCCCAATTTAATTCTACCTTTCCTGTGTTTCTTAAAGTGGTCAATTGCTCAACTGATAAGTATTTTCCCAATATTTGTTGATCTTTTTGCGAATATTCATTCAGTGTTATTACAGGAACCTTTTCGCTCCAGGCTAACTTAACTCCATCAGATGAATAAATTGTACCTCTCAAACCTCTCTTGTATTCATTCTTACCTATTAAGTCAATTAATATTCTTTTATTCTCTATTTGCTCTAATATTTGTACCTTAACAAGCCCATAAATCACGTAACAAAACATCAAAAAATATATAATATATATTGCATATTTTCTTGAAAGGTTGCTTTTCAAAACAACCACCACCAAATTAATCGAATGATAGATTATTCTTATTTATATATTTCACTACGAGAGTATCAAGAAATTCTTCCTCATCTAAATTGTTATCGTCAAGTTTTCTGCAAAATACTTCTTCCAATATTGTATTTAAGATAGGTCCTGATTTGATTTGATATTTTTCCATCAGTTTTTTACCAGAGATTTTTTCCAATTTTATATTTTGAACAGCATCTATATAATACTTCAAGTAATCCTGTCCCTGCGTTGTAAGATAGGCAGATATGTGTGCATAAACGTACGGATTAGCTTTTCCCAGTACTTTGTATATTTCAGAGAGCTGAAATTTGTTTTCGATCATAGATTTGACAGGAAGTATCATGTTTTCTGTGAATTTTAAACTTTCTATAAATTTTTTCGGGTATCCATATTTTAATCTCATATTCTCAAGTGAAGTTTTATCGTAATATTCAAGAAGAATAGTCGAAATTGCATAGAAATGATTAAAATTATTGAACTTATTTCTCAAAAATGGAATGAATGCGAATAATCTTTCTAACTTTTCTTCCATAACAGTTGTGTAATAAGTTTTTGGAAATATATGCTTAATCATACCAAGTTCCGCCATTCTTTTGATAGCATTGAGAGGATTCTTTTCTTCCAATATTTTTTCTATTTCTTGTCGTATTCTCGAACCAGAAACCCTCTCAAGATAATTTTCTTCGAGGTTTTTCTTGAGTAAGTATAATGTATGTTCTTCCATATGAAAACCATATCGTTGTTCAAATCTCACAGCCCTGATCATTCTTGTTGGATCTTCTATAAAACTAAGATTGTGTAATACCCTTATAACACCTTGTTCTAAATCTCTTTGGCAGTTAAAAAAATCATACAGTACACCAAATTCCTGAGGATTTAGTTTTATCGCCATTGCGTTGATTGTAAAATCTCTACGATAAAGGTCTTTTCGAATCGTACTAATATCGACTTGCGGAAGTTCTCCTGGACTTTCATAGTACTCTGTTCGTGCTGTAGCAATATCAATCTTAAAGTCGTCCTTAAATACAATAGTTGCTGTAAAAAATTTTTCGTACGGAACGACGATAGCATTTAATTGTGTTGCTACATATTTTGCAAATTCTATCCCATTTCCTTCAACTACAATGTCAATATCGTAGTTTTCTATATTCAATAATAAATCCCTGACAAATCCACCAACCACATAAACCGGTGAATTCGTTTCACTGCCATAGAATCCTATGAGTCTAAGCAAGTTTACTACGCGTTTTTGCAACCTTTTGTTTATTAAGGAACTAAGGTTTTTGAAAGAAGGTGCACTACGTATCTCTTTGGTAAAACTACTACTTTGCGCTATATTTTGTGAACGAATTATGTCAGACCGTGTGACTATACCAACAAGAATATTATTTTCATCAAGTATAGGAATCCTACCTATGTCGTTTTCTACCATCAAACGTCTAAGTTGTGTAACTGGTGTATCCACTTTCGCTGTTATTAATTTTGATGTCATTATAGATTTTATCGGTCTTTTACCAAGACCATGATTGAGCGCTTTGTCTACAGCCTTTTTAGTAACGATACCTACAAGTTTGTTACCCTCAACAACAGGTATACCGCTATGTCCTGTTATTTCCATAATTTTATTTACCTGCTCTATAGTTTCTGTTGAAAATGCTGTACGTACCGGTGAAGACATAATGTCTTTTGCTTTTAAACCAACGGATAAGTACTTTGGTATGAGTTGTAATACTTTATGTTCAACTTCTTCTACAGATGCCATATTCACCGTTGCGGAAGCCGCTTGACGGTGCCCACCTCCACCAAATTCATTCATCAACCCTGCTAAGTCAATATCTGGGGATTTCGTCCTCCCAACTATAAATATCTTTTTTCCCATACGTACAATGGATATGAATGTCTCAACGTTGTGAGCATACCAAAATTTAGAGACTATTACTGATAATCCACCAACAAATTTCTCCGTCTCATCTACTGAGATTGTAATCTGATAGTTTTCTATGTTGTAGTTTCGTGCATTTTGTAACAAGTTGTTTAATATGATCTTTTGATCGATAGTCAAATCAAACTTTATGTATTCTGAAACAGTGTTAAGTTGAAGGCCATTATTGAAAAGATACATTACAGCTTCCAAATCTTCTATTGTTGTACTTGAATATAGGAAGCTACCTGTATCTTCATAGATCGCTATACCTAATAATGTAGCCTCTTCCTTAGAAAGCTTGACACCTTTCTCTTTAAGCATATTGACAATAATAGTAGTTGCAGCACCTGTCAATTTTAATATTTTCTTTGATCTGCTATCTTCATTATCTGAATTTCGTATATCTGGATGATGGTCAATAATTGTTATTTTAGTATCTGGGCTTAGTTTATTTTTTATTTCTTCGCCTATCCTTTCCAATCCGGGAGTATCTACTATTATTATTTCATCGATATCTTCGTTAACCTCTTTTAACTCATTCTCTGTGAGAAATGGAAAATAATCTTCGTAAAATCTGAGGAATTCTTTCAAATTTTGGACAGGATTTCCTGCGATTACTATCTCATAATTTGGATAGACTTTCTTCAATGCAACACAACTTGCAAATCCATCAAAGTCTGGGTTGCTATGACATGTTATAACTTTCAATCTATCACTTCCCGCTTCTTTATCTTATTGATCGTTCCAGTCATAATTTCAACATCCGAACTTTCAATCTTAGCTATTCCATAGAATATTTCAAAGTATTTTTGAAACATACCATGAGCCCTTTTTTCTACAACCGGTTTCCATGAACCACAGTTCATGAAAAATTTTAACTGACCATTTATTTTTGTTATTTCGAATACAGGTCTGTGGCTGTGTCCCACAACTATTCCATCAATTGATTTTAAATCGATCATATTTGATGGATTATCGACATAACCATCCATATACGTTTTTAATATCCCAGTGTTTTTAAATACCTTAATAGCTGCCTTTTTTAAATAATCTGTTTTTTTCAATTTTCTGATGTTCATAATAATTCTTACTATCAATTCTCCAAGTTTTATTCCGCCAATTTTGTTTAGAAAGATTATTGAGAGCTTACTCATAAGTGGATAGTTTTTCTTCATCCATTTTTGTGCCTCTTCTTCTTTCATCATTTCAATGAAATTGTCTATCCACAACTTCAATAGATCAACGCTGTTTTCATAAACATCCGCTATTTTTTCTAACCAGAGAAACACATCCAACACAGGTCTAACATTATCATAGTCTTTCACAACGTGCTCAGGAAGATGTTTCTTAAGATCTTCGTCAAAATTCACCATCATATACCTGGCTATAAAATCACCGAGTGGCGGTATAAGTTCGCCATCTACTTGTGTGAATTTATTTATCGAATCAAACTGATTACCGTGTACAGCTAAAATAGAGCTTTGTTCGTCATAATAGTATGGGACGATGTTTAAGTTCTTAATTTTTTCTTTTAACACTGTTTGAAGTTTTTCGTTTTTAAGTATGTAATAATCGTGATTACCTATCACATACCAAACCGTACCCTTGAATTTGTTTAACGCTTCAAAAATCTTTGGATGAGCTTTATTTATATCTTCGATAACCGTTCCGTCTAACATTTCAACACTTTCCCAAAAACCTAATAGTCCAAGGTTTCGGACTGCGTTAGATTCCAATATTTCAAAACCATCACCAACTATAACTATCTCTGGGTTTTTAAGTTCGTTCCATTCCAATACTAAATTTTCAAAGAGTTCATCTTGGTTGAAATCATCTTTGCTGTTCCCGTCACCTATGTGCAAATCACTTATGAATATAATATGCTTCAAAAAAGCTCACCCACTTTTTAGTTTAAAATTCGAATATCTTTTCAGGGTGAACGTACGTTATATCAGTACCTGGTATGTTCATCTTTCTTATTGCTTTTTCAAGTCCTTTAACATACCTTGAAGAAATATGGTACAAGACAAGTGTTTTGATGTTGGAATCTTTAACTAATTCTACAATCTCCTCAAGTGATGCATGATTGTTGAATTTCCTGTCTTCTTTCTTCAAAAAGGTACATTCATGAAACAAAATTTCTGTGTCAACAATATCCTCTTTTTTCAATAAAATAGTATCTCCAGATATGGTGAGGATTTTCTTTTCATAGCTTTCAGTTATTTTTTCACTTCCAAGTTCTTTTGCCAATCTCGAAATATCTTGCGTTGACAGTTTTCTGTATTCTTCTTTCAACCTCTTCCTAACATCTATAACGTGATATCCGAAAGAAATTTCGCTGAAAGTATGATTGACTATGAACGGTTTTACATACCTTGTAAACGAGCCAGAATTTCTTAAAAATATCTTTTCGCCATGCTTCACAGGAATAAATTTTAGTTCAAATCTTAACTCACTGTTGGATCTTTTTAGAAAATCAGCGTACATTTCTATACCACGATTACCTTCTGGATAATAAACAAAAAGTGGCTTTTCTCTGTCACCCATTGCATTATTACGTGTGTTGATTATCGACCACAAACCTGCTATGTGATCGACGTGACCGTGCGTTAAAAAGATATATTTTACTGCATATATCTTGTTACTTAACATTGTTGCAACACCCTCTCCGGCATCAAAAAGGATTCGCTCCGGAGAGTAGTATATCCAGGTTGAGTATAGAGCTTTACTAAATGCTGTAAAATTCAATACTATTGCACCCCTTTGATGAAAGCTACTGGATTTTTTCTACTTGCACTTTTATCTTCCCAGATACACCACCAGGAAGCTTAACTACAATGTCGTATATACCAGTCGTTTTAATTGGACTGTTCAATATTATCCATTTCTTATCGAATTCTTTTCCTATAACTTTTGATATTTCCTCAGCAATATTTGAATTTGTTAGAGAACCAAATAATTTTCCACTTTCACCAGCTTTTGCACTTATTTTAAACACGTGTTGGTGTAACTGAGCCAGCAATTTCTCACTTTCCTTTCTAAGAGCTTCCTGTCTTTGCTTTTCTTGCTCTTTTTCTTTTTCAAGTTGCTTTATGACTTGCTCTGTCGCTTCCTTAGCAAGCCCTTTTGGAATGAGAAAATTCCTTGCATAACCATCTGAAACATTTGTTATCTCACCTTTTTTGCCAAGTCTTGGTACATCTTGTAAGAGTACAACTTTCATTTTGCTGCCTCCTTTATCTATTTTGTTTTACGAAATTTATCAATAAGTAAGTATCTATCATTTCCTGCGAGGTCTTTAATTACCGTTCCTCCGGTTAAGTCTTTCAAAAAATCTCCCTGGTCTTCTCCTATCTCCATCAACACTATTTTACCTTCAATATTGTAACGATTAAAGAATGTTTTGTAAAAATTTAAACCATCTTTTCCGGCAAACAACGCCTCACGGGGCTCAAAATTTACTTCTTTTTGTAACCTTGTACCCTCTTTTACATACGGGGGGTTTGACACTATCAATTGTATATTATTGAATTGTTCTGCAAATGGTTCTATAAATTCTCCCAACCTAAGTTCACATTTTAAGTTGTACCTTTCCAAATTTTTTGTACACACTTCTATAGCTTTTTTACTTGTATCAGTCCCAAAAATATTTATGCCAGTTTCAGCTGCGATTGTTATCAACACTACCCCACTTCCCACACCTATATCTATGGCATATTTTAAATTGTACTTTTTTATATAATTTATAGCAAGCTCTACAAGTCCTTCTGTTTCCCAACGCGGAATTAAAACTCCTTCTTCCACGTAAAACTTTCGTCCGTAAAATTCAACCTCACCAAGAATGTATTGTAAAGGGTAGCCTGTTAGCCTCTTTTCTAAAAGTGCTAATGCATGTTCTGGACAAATTAACTCTTCATGTGCAATTAAATATTCTTTTGGTTTGTTCATCGCATGTGCAAGCAAAATCAGAGCTTCCCTCTCGGGAAGCCCTTTAATTTTGTAAAGTTTCAAGACCTGAGAGATAGTTAACCTTTGAGAAGAGCCATAATTTTTGAGATCCTTTTTCATATGCCAAGTTGTTTTCTTACTACAGGATCAATCCTATCTGGTGTCCACGGAGGATCGAATGTAAGTTCTACCTCTACATTACCTATACCTTCTATTGTTCTGATTTTCATCTCTGCATCGCTCATGATACTACCAGCAAGTGGACACATAGGTGTTGTCATAGTCATAAGCACCTTAACGTTATTTTGTTCATCTACTTCTATGTTGTAAACCAACCCGAGTGTAACTACATCAAGTCCTATTTCCCAGTCAATAACTTCTTTCAACTTATTCCATACAACCGTGCGAAGTTCATCCTTAGTCATTCTAATTCATCCCCTTTCGATAGCTGTTCAATTTTTCCTGCAATTTCGTAAGCTACGTTTGAAATATAAGATTCATCAGGTCCTTGGACAAATATCCTTATCAGAGGCTCCGTTCCAGATGCTCTAACTACAATATCAACATCCTCCCTTTTGTTTTTCTCAATCAATTTTCTTACTTCTTCATGCTCTATGATAAGCTTATTTTTCGTTTTAACATTTATCATTATTTGTGGATAATCTGGTACCATACTTGATAGTTCTGAAAGCTTCATTCCTTTTAAAAGCATTGTATGTATAACTTCCAAAGCAGTTATTAATCCATCACCTGTTGTGCTTCTATCCAAGAATATTACATGTCCACTTCGTTCACCACCGATATTTGCTCCAATCTCAATCATCTTTTCAAGCACATATCTGTCACCAACTTTTGTTCTAACAAGTTTTATCCCTTGGTTTTTTAAAAATACTTCTAATCCCATGTTTGATAGAACTGTCCCAACAACGGTGTTACTTTCAAGTCTGCCTTCCTCTTTCATTTTTAGTGCGCAAACACCCATTATTTTATCACCATGAAACTCTTCTTTTTTCTCGTCCAACAAAATACATCTATCAGCGTCTCCATCATGCAGTATTGCAATGTTATGATTTGTAATTTTCGATATTGCTTGTCTTGGTTCCGTAGAACCACATTCAACATTTATGTTGTAGCCATCTGGATTATTGTTGATAACTTCAACTTTAGCACCAAGACTTCTTAGTACATATGGAGTTGTTTCATATGCTGCCCCATTTCCCACATCAACTAATATTTTTAGACCTGTTAAATCTAAATTAGAAAAATGCTGGATCACATAATTTGTGTACTCTTCAAAAGCGAGCTTGTAATCTACAACACATCCAATTTCGTTATATGGCGAATAATGTAATTCCTTCATACGCTTTTCTAAGGTATCTTCAATTTCATCCTGGAGTTTGAAGCCTCGAGAAATTACCTTTAATCCATTGAATTCCGGTGGGTTATGCGACGCAGATATCATAATACCTACGGCATCCTCCAATTTGGTAATGACAGCTAACGCAGGAGTAGGCAAAACACCGCACCTGTAAACAGTACCACCTGCAGATGTTGCACCTGCAATAATTGCTGCTTCGAGCATGTCGCAGCTTGCACGTGTATCTTTGGCGACGAAAATTCTTTTGTCCACATATTTTGCAAGTGCATTTCCAAGTCTGAACGCAATTTCTGGTGTGAGCTCTTCATTGACTACTCCTCGTATTCCGTCTGTTCCAAAAAGTTTCATGGAAATTCCTCCTTTTTCTACTCAGCAACTCCAATTTTGATCATCACTTGCTGCCAGTTTCATTCGGAACTAAGGACTTTATCCAAGCAACAAATGCTGGGTAGTTACGTGTTTGAATGTAAACTCTTCCAGGACCAGTGAATGTACAAACAAGCCCTTCGCCACCAAATATGGTTGATTTAAAGCCACCAAATGTTTTAACACTCCACTTCACACTAGCGTCAAATGCAACCACATGTCCTGTATCTATCGTTATCTCTTCTCCCATTTGTAATTCAATTAGTTTTACTCCACCAAAGCACGAGATAGCAGCATCACCAAACCCCTGTAACTTTAACAAAAATATCCCTTCGCCTGAGAAAAATGATTTGAAACCTCCAAAAGAAACATCTATATCAATGGACGAATCACTTGCCAAGAAAGAAGTAGATTGTACATACAAAGTACTACTAACAGGGATGACTTCTATATCACCTGGAAGTTCAGGTGCGATACCTATTTCGCCATTCCCATGTGATGTGTAAGTATTCATGAAAAAGCTTTCACCACCAAGAATCGCTCTTTTGAGAGCTTTCCATACACCACCTGTAGACGTTTGGATTTCGAGAGGACCTTTCATATATACCATTGCACCTGGTTCTACCTTTATACTTTCTCCTGGACCTACATAAGCCTTTAAAAGAGCATAACTACCCCTAAATTCAATATCATATCTCATTTTCTTCACCTTCCATTTTGACGATGTAAACTCCATCTTCACCATCAATTTCTTTTAATCGAACCTTAACTAATTCTTTTTCCTTGGAACTTGGGATATTTTTTCCAACATAATCTGGTCTTATTGGAAATTCCCTGTGACCCCTATCAACCAAAACTGCAAGCTGTATACTTTTAGGTCTTCCTCTGGATATAATCGCATCCATGGCGGCTCTAATTGTTCTGCCAGTGAAAAGTACATCGTCAACAAGTATGATGTTTTTATCATTTATATCAACGCCAATGTTACTTCTATCGCTTTCTTTTGGTGTTCTTTTTTCATCATCTCTAAACGGTGCAACATCAAGTATGCATACTGGTATTTCTGTGCCCTCGATAATGGATATGTTTTTGCCTATTCTCTTGGCAAGAACTGCTCCTCTTGTTATAATTCCAACAAGCACAATATCTTCTGCACCTTTATTTTTCTCCAAAATTTCGTGTGCTATACGCATCAACGATCTTCTTATATCATCTTCACTTAGAATCTTGATATTCTTGTGGTAAATGTTCATAATTACATCTGCACTCCTAAAGAGAATTTTATTCCATATTTATCTCTCAAATATTTATCATCTAATACAGTATCTGAAATATTGTAAAAACCCGCTAAAGAAAAACTAAAGTTAGACAATGTGATCTGAACTATCCCATCGATTATATTAATTAACTTACCATCCGAAAGTCTATAAATCGGACTATAAAAAATTGCCAATCTGTTTACAGGTAAGAATCCAAATGCCCCAAATCCTAAGGAAAACCTTACTTTGTTAGTTTCAAAATTGTTTACTGCGAAAGATAATTCAAAGTTTTTTCCAAAGACAAGATCAATACCACCAAATACTGCAGGTACACTGCTCAATGACGTATCCATCACTAACAGTGATAGATCGTTGAATCCAAAATTTATTAGAGCATAGTTGTTTAGTACAATTCTCCCGCTTGCGTCAAGTCTTATGAAGAAATTTTCTATAGGAAAAACATTAAACTTTACATTCAAACCGTATAGATTTTTCATATGAGACAATTTGTAATTGATTATTCCGTATGAAAAATTAGAATCTGTTGTGTAACCAAGTTCGCCACACAACACTCCTTCTCTTTGTTGCCAAGCTACTTTTAAAGTATAGCCTGATAAATCATAAACTTCAGAACCAACAAAAATCATGTTACCATTAACCAGCAAATTTACCGGGTTATCAATGAACATTCCAAACGCAATAAAGGTAATAAAAAAAAGGTTAAGTGTTATCGTCTTTTTCATATGCCCTCTTAACCTCCTTCTTGAATTTATCAAACGTACCATTTTCAATACTTTCTCGCACCTTTTGTCCAAATTCCATCATAAAATGTACATCGTGGATTGTGAGTAATATTTGTCCGAGTACTTCCTTTCTGTCAAATAGATGCCTTATATAAGCTTTTGAAAAATTACGACACGTATAGCAACTACACTTTTCGTCAATAGGAGTTTTGTCATATTTAAACTTTGCAGATCTTATATTGAATTTACCATTCCAAGTAACGGCAAGTCCATGTCGTGCAACACGAGTCGGAAAAACACTATCAAAAATATCGACACCATTTGAGACTAATTCAACGAGCAAATCAGGAGATCCTCCTCCCATAAAATATCTGGGTTTATTGCCGGGCATCTTTGGTGCAATAAACTTTACAATATTAATGGTTATTTCCCTCGGTTCTCCAACGCTGAGACCTCCTATAGCAAAACCATCAAAGTTAAATTGTGTGATCTCTTGAAGACTTAGTTCTCTTAAATCTTCGTAAACAGCTCCTTGAATTATACCAAAGATTGCTTGATTGGATATTCTTCTAAGATGTTCAATACTTCTTTTTGCCCATTTTGTAGTTAATTTCACTGCACGTTTAGCTTCCTCGTAACCATCCTTTGGATCCGCACAGTAATCAAAAGCCATAACAATATCGGAACCAAGAGTCGCCTGAATTTCCATGGAAAGCTCTGGGGTAATATAATGTTTGGAACCATCAATGGGGGACATTATCCAAACTCCATCATCTGTAATTTTCTGTCCTTTTTTTAGACTGAATACTTGAAAGCCTCCACTGTCTGTTAATATAGGTTTTCTCCAGCGCATAAATTCATGAAGTCCACCGAAATTTCTGATCACGTCCAACCCAGGTTTTAGATAAAGGTGAAAAGCATTCGAAAGGATTATCTGAACATCATTTTCTTCCAATATATGAGGAGTTACGAGCTTAACGTTTGCATTCGTCCCAACAGGCATAAAAGTTGGTGTTTCAACAATACCATGCGGTAAATAAATTCGTCCCCTTCGCGCAAATCCATGTTGATTGATTATCTCAAATTTTAGTGAATCCATTTTCTTTTACCAACTCCTGTATTCTCTCGTAATATACCTTTGCTTCATTCATTACCTCGTACATTTCATCCAAAATCTTACTTTTGTACTTTTCATCAACAACCGACTTAAGATTTATTATAACGTTATACTCACCTATCTTACAAGCAGCTCTCGCAAGCTCTGCTGCACTAAAGGCATCTGAAATCGCGTTTTTGTTTCCCCATTTAGCAACTATTTCACTGAACTTGAGGATATCTCTTGCACATTCGAGAAGTTGGAAAGGAGTTTCTATTACCTTTATCAATGCATTCTGAAGCTTCTCATCACGTCTCTCATCTTCCTTTGGCAGTTTATAAGCCTCCATGACCGAATTGAACGCCTCCACATCCGCCTGAGCAAGTCTGAGAGACTTTTCAACGATAAGTTCCATATTTTCAAGAACTTCCTGCATTAATCCATCAAATTCTTCGTATTTCTTCTTTCCGAGAGTAAGATTAGCAACCATTGAATTCAACGCTCCACCAAGAGCCGCAACAACTGCACCAACAGCTCCACCACCAGGAACTGGTGTCTTTTCCTTTATTTTGTTGCAAAACTCCAGTATAGTCAAACTCTTAATGTCCATAGATACCCCTCCCTCTTTTGCAAATCTATGACTCTTTGAGAATCCCTCCATTTTCTGTCCTCAAATTGTTGCGAACAGTTTTTATTATTTGCAATTTTCACGATTTTCGAATGTACCACGTCAAACTTACAAATTTCCAACAGTGAATCTCGATAAAGAATTAAACAAATTAACTATAAAAAATAAAACTAACAATTATCGCAACGATGCTTTTTCACTGTTGACCACAACTCAAAAATTATTATACCATAAATTCATAGATTGAAAAATACAAAATCAATGATAAAATAAAATACGGTGCTGTACTAAGCGGGGGGTTGGTGGTCCCCTGTACCCGAAACCCACCTTAGCGGGGCTGAATTCCCTGACTGAGGCAACTTGGGTTCGGAAACGGTGTATTCGATGGCGTTGAAGGTTGGGTCCTACGCAACAACTACCTGTGAACCGGGTCAGGTCCGGAAGGAAGCAGCCCTAAGCAGGCAAGTGTGTGCCGTAGGGTTGCCCGGCCAGAGCCTCGACGAATACATACGACCGGGTCCAGGTTTGTCAAAGCAGGGTGTACAGCACCATATTTTTTTAATTCGCACTTTATAATCACCAAAAAAATAAATGCCCCGGGAAAGGGCATTTACTTTATATTATTGTTCTAAGTCAGAGTAGAACAATTCATTTACTTGACATAGATCATCTGGAGAAACGTAATCAAATCTTAGAGGCGTAAAAGGTGAGTCATTACACTTTGGAGGTTTTTTTCCGTACACCATTATCGAAACAACTTTTTGCCGTATATACCAATTTAAGAAACTTTCTTCTGACCCTCTTCCATCGAATTCTTTTAATCCAACCATTAAAATGTACCAAATGGTTTGTTGCAAATCTTCATATGAGTACAAGTAAGACTTGTTAATATTCCAAAAGTATCTTGTCCATCTTTCAACAAGATGTGTGTAGCTTAGTACTCTTTCTTGCCACGATTTGATCAATACGTCAGTTCTTGGCTTACTTTCAAGTACCTGCATGTTCAATTACCCCCCACGGTTTGACAAATTTTTCATTATGCAAAGAAATCAAGTCATAATAAGTTTTTGCAAGACTACTAATAGTATACAAATGTATACATATTGTACCACAAACAACCCCCTCGTGTAAAGAGGGGGGATGCAATGGTGATGCAATATTATATATCTACTATCGCATATATTAACTTTTGTTATTTTATGTGAATATTTGTTTTTGTTGACACTTGTCCAAGAACATTCCCGTTAAGGATGTCAATAATTGGTTGAACAAATTTTTTCTCAGTTACCAATATCATCACGTAGCCCATATTAAATGTTTTTAACGCTTCTTCTAAACTTACATATTTAAGGATCCAGTTTATATAATCAGGAAGTTCTAATGTTATTTCCCATCCTTTATCTTTTAATATCCTCCGCAATGCCCTTAGTATTCCTCCACCGGTAACGTGTGCTATTGCTTTTACGGAATTAAAAAATTGTGGTACTTCTTTGTAAATTCTAGTCCCAACTAAAATATCAAAAGGAAGTTCGGATATATCTATTTTCTCTTCTTGGATTATCTTTCGAATTAAAGACCAACCATTTGAATGAAAACCGCTTGCTGGTAATCCTATGATTATATCCCCATATTCAATTGTATCGATAGGAAGCTTTTTTTGTAGTATTCCAACACAAAATCCCGCAACATCCCAATCATTTTCTGTATATATAGCTGGGATTTCCGCAGTTTCCCCTGCTACCAAGGCCATATCGAGTTTTTCAAGTTCCGAACTTAGAGCTTTTACGAATTCGTAATGTTCTTCGGCGATATGATGTACACCGAGGTAGTCCACAAAAGCTTTTGGAACAGCTCCCGTACATACAATATCGTTGTAGTTCATACCTATAAGGTCTTTTGCGGCATCTGTCCACCTTTTGTATTGTATGTGAAGTAATAACTTTGAACCTACTCCGTCGGCGGTTAATACAACAGGTGGATTTGTGAAGTTTAGTATCGTCGCGTAACCAGTTGGTTCTTTGATTACCCATGCCGGAACTCTCACAATAGATTTTATAAAATCTGTGAAATCATCGTTCCTTGTTACATCAACACCTGAACTTGAGTATGTGTATTTTTCCTTTTTTTGACTACTCATATAGAAATGTGGATTATCCGTGACTTTTGCAATGTCTTCTCTATAAAACATTCCATCAAATGAAATATTCTTTATGTTTTCATACGCCCTATCACGTGCTTGTTTTAAAGTATCACCAATTCCAACCGAATGAATTACTCTACCGCCATTTACAAACATCTTATTATCTTTCTCAGCTACGGCAGCATAGAATAATAATCTTTCTTCGTTGTCTTCATAATTACTATTTATTGTTATCTGTTGTCCTTTTGCAGGATTGTCAGGATAACCTTCCGACGCTAAGACCACATCAACAGCATATTTTTTCGGTTTATATTCTTCATATTTTTCTGAACTGTATGCCTTTAAAATTGTTTCGACAAACTTTTCTGGTTCCATCGCAACAATTACTTCTGTCTCCGGATCACCAAGCCTGACATTGTATTCAAGTACAAATGGTTCATCATCAACTACCATAAGTCCTATGTAAAGAAACCCTTTGTAGTGTATACCTTCTTTCTTTAGACCTTCCAGTGTTTTTTGAAATATATTTTCTATCTTTTCTTTTAACTTCTCTTGTATTTGCACAGGTCCATACGATCCCATACCACCGGTATTTGGACCTTCGTTATTTGTGAATGCCTTCTTATAATCTTTTGTAAATGGCAATAGAGCAAAAGTCATACTGTTGACAACCGCAATAGCTGACAATTCCCAGCCATTCAAAAATTCATCAACAACAACAGGTCCTTTAACATTCGGTATCAGCTGACCGTTAATGAGCTGCGTACCTTTTTCTAAAGCTTCTTCCAAAGAATTGCAAATGAGCACACCTTTACCAGATGCAAGCCCATCGGCTTTAATAACATATGGCGGTGTGAATTTTTTTAATACATCGTATAGTGATTGATCGCTGGTTGCAATTTGAAATCTTGCAGTTGGGATCCCGTGCTTTTGCATGAACAGTTTTGCAAAGCATTTAGAACCTTCGAGTCTTGCAGCATGTGAATCAGGCCCAAAGATATTTTCTTTGCCATCTGCCACACCTTTCACAAGGTATTCCTCAGGACCAGGTATGACTAAATCAAATTTGCCAAGCTCTTCAAAATTTTTTATGTCAATGTTATTTCCTATTTTCTTAGTACCTGCGTTACCTGGATAAAAATAAACAGAAAATCCAGCTTTCTTAAATGCCCAACCTATAGCATGTTCTCTGCCACCACTTCCAAGGATACAAACGCTCTTAACATTCCTCATCCTATCACCTCAATGTCTAAAGACTCTAACGGGAGATTTGTAAAATGTTATGCCTTTTTCTTTTGCATAATTTAATACCTCCTCGTCTCTTATAGATCCGAGTGGTGCTACGATACACTTTACGCCAGCATTTATAAGTATCTCTAATCCATCTTTAAAAGGGAAAAACGCATCGGATGCAGCTATTGCATCCTTTGCTCTTTCATTAGCAAGCGCTGTTGCAATCCAGCATGATCGTTTTCTTGACGGTTGACCACTACCAATGCCAACTGTAACACCATCTTTTACAATTACTATCGCGTTTGATTTAACTGCTTCTGCAACAATGAGGGCAAATTTAATGTCTCTTAAATCATAAGGGTTTCCGAATAGCAGTTCAGGTTCTCCAATAAAAATTCGCTCAGATATTACCAAGCTTCCAAATGCTAATTTACCTGCGTACGGGACATATTCCTTTGGACGTATCAGTCTCACTCTCTTCTTTGAAAGATAATCAATTGCTTCTTTCTCAAAGTCCGGAGCTACAATAACTTCAAGGTACGTCTTAACAGATTGCGCCATTTCGAAGGTAAAGGTAAAACTCGTTGCGAGTATTCCGCCGTAGCTTGATTCGCTATCAGCATCTATAGCCTTTTGAATACAAATTATCTTATCTTCATCATTGCTTCCATTTCTCAAATAAGCAGCGCCACACGGTGTTTGATGCTTAATCACACATACACCGCCACCTATTAAATTAAGATTTCTTGATAGTACCCAAGCTGCTTCTGCATCAAGGATGTTGTTGAAAGAAAGTTGTTTACCCTCATGCAACAATTCAAACGCAGGTTTACCGTAAACGTATGCCATTTCATGTGCGTTTTCTCCATATCTTAACTGAATATCTTGTTTTTCAAGTTCCAAGTTCTCTCTACCAACTTCCATATCTCTTTCACTCCCCCCACGTGACTTTTCTTCCGTGTATCTCAAAACGTGTGTATAAAATTTTGTTTACTATCTGCCAATAATACTCATGTTCAAGTTTGTGTATCTCTCTTTCAAGATCTTCGATATTCCAATCATCCTGTATTTCTATAGCTTTTTGAAATATAATTGGACCAGTATCAACTCCACTATCAACAAAATGTATCGTGATACCTGTTACTTTCACACCATAATCAAAAGCTTGCTTTATACCGTCTTTTCCTGGAAAAGATGGCAATAAGGATGGATGGATGTTAATAATCTTCGGGAAATATTTTCTAACTGTTTCTTCAGGTATTATTCTCATAAATCCAGCGAGAACTATCAAATCCGGCGAGAGGTTTTCAATAATCTTCTCAAAATCCACATACCATGGTTTTTGAAGTAAAACATGAGGTATTCCAAATTTCTTTGCACGTTCTACAGCAAAACACATTCGATCAACAACAAGTGCTTGAATCTTCGCTTTCAATCTTCCATCAACATAAGCATTGGCAAGTTCTTCAAAATTGCTACCACTTCCTGAAGCACAGACTATTATGCGGGGTAATTCAGATCGAAACATCCCATACATATTTTCACCCCGCACTCACCAAAAACTTCCCTGAATTTTTCAACTGACAAGTAAAAAAGCTCGTCAGCACCTACGAAAGATTTAAGAGTGGATACATCTTTTTGTGAGGCAATGAGTTCACTTCTTCTTGATGTGTCAATACCGTAATTGCATGGTCCTATAACAGCTGGTGAATGGATACCAACAAAGACATGTCTTGCTCCGGATTCTTTTACCATATCTACTATTACTTTCATTGTTGTGCCTCTCACAATGGAATCATCTATGAGTATTATATCTTTTCCCTTTATAACAGAAGGGAGAGGTGACAGTTTTCTTCTCACAATGTCTTGTCGATTTTTAGGCATTATAAAGCTTCTTCCTATGTAATGATTTCTTATCAACCCATAATCTATCGGTATACCTGATGCAGAGCTGTAACCAAGTGCACCAGAAAATCCACTGTCAAGTACAGGAACAACTACATCGCCTTTAATCTTATGCTCTTCATAAAGCTTCATACCTAGCTTTTTTCTAACATCGTGCACGTTTACACCGTAAAAATTGCTGTCTGGACGAGCAAAATATACAAACTCAAATGAACAAAATCTGTCGTTTGAATCACCAAACTTAATAACTTCAGGTTCTTTACCTTGACTAAAGAAAACAATTGTACCAGACTCTATTTCATTAATATTATTACAACCTATCGAATAAAGTGCAGAGTCCTCGGAAGCGACAACGTAGCCGTTGTTGAATTTCCCGTAAAACAATGGTCGAATACCGAATGTATCACGTGCAGCTGCCAAGAACGTATCGTGGAGTATTACAAGGGAGTATGAAGCTTTTATGCGTGAAAGTGCCCACTGAATAGATTCTTTGGGATCACGATAGGGTGCTATCGAAAAGTAATGAATGAAAATCTCAGAATCGAGTGTTGTAGAAAATATTCCTCCGTTTTCCATAATAAACTTTCTACGTTCGTCCGCGTCAACTATATTACCATTGTGAGCTATAGACAAAGTGCCTTTGAACGTGTATGCTGTAATGGGCTGGATTTCATTTATTGAACCATAGGTAGAATATCGCACATGTCCTATAGCACAATTACCAGGTAGAAACTTATCATCAGTCAAGACGTTTTCAACAAGTCCTTCCCCTTTCACAGCTTTAAAACCGTTTACAACAACACCTGCTGCTTGTTGACCACGGTGTTGTAGTGCAAGCAATAAATCATGAATTACGTTGTACGATTCGTCAACGTTCCATGTACCTGCTATACCACACATGACTTTCCCCCCACGATAGTTGTCACAATTTTGAGCGATTTTGAGACTATTTAATCAACTTTTGCTATTTTTTATTAAGTGTGTTAAACCTAAATCTGTTTATCTAAAATCTTGAATTTTTACGAACTCTCTTAAATTTGGTCTTTTATCAAAGTTACAAACTACATCTCCCTGTTCAAAGCATCATTTCTAGCAAAAATTTCATTTGTTTTATGCAATTATTCACAGATTTTAGATTTCGAAAAAACAGAGGACCCTCTCGGGTCCTTCTGCATGGCATAGCTATTTCACTTCAGGTATGAGTATTTTCAGAATATCTTCGTTTTTGATTCTTATATATCCATCCTGAAGTTCTTTAAATGCTATACTGACTGAATAATCGTCGGTAGTTGTTACAAATGGTTTGGCAAAATCATTTATAGCTTCCGCCCTTTTAGCAACTATTACAGGAATAGCATATTTATATGGAATTTTCTGTAACAGCTTATCGTAGTTGATTACAAATTTACTCAAACGTGCGCACCTCCTCCAGAAGTCTCTTCACTTTTCTCATTTCTTTTTGTCTCTCGTATTTTACACGTTCTGCGTAAATAATCGCAGATAAATTTTTTACAGATTCCTCCAAATCCTCATTTATAATAAGATATTCGAACTCAGGAATGAAAGATAGTTCTTTTTTCGCCGTTTCTAAACGGCTCTTTATTTTCTCTTCACTCTCTGTACCACGTTTTTTGAGTCTCTCACTCAAAATTTGATAACTTGGAGGAGCTACGAAGATAAATTTGGCACCATACCAATTTTTCTTAACTGTAAGCGCTCCCTGCACATCTATATCAAGTATCACATCGTACCCACTTTTTAGGTTTTCGTTAACAAAATCAGCTGGGGTACCATAATAATTGTCATGCACTCGCGCCCATTCAATGAATCTATTCTCTTGTATCATTTTATTAAACTCTTCGTGCGTTATAAAAAAGTAGTCTACCCCATGGACCTCACCTGGGCGCTGTTTTCTTGTAGTACATGATATTGAAAATACAAGGTTATCAACACGTTCAAGAACAGAACGTATAATACTTGTCTTTCCGACACCACTTGGACCACTTATAACAAAGAGAATACCTTCTGATCGCTCAGAATTTTCCATGTATTCTAACCCTTCCTTATTTTTTCAAGCTGCTTTTCTATTTCCACCATGGATTCAATAAACCTTTGCGCTATTGTCTCTGGTTGAATAGCACTGAGGATTATATGATTCGAGTCAGTAATAAGAATAGATCTTGTCTTTCTTCCATATGTAGCATCTATGAGTTTTCCCTCTTCTTTTGCATCTTCCTTTAATCTTTTAAGTGGAGCACTCTCAGGATTAACAATCGCAATAACCCTGTCACCTGCAATCACGTTACCAAATCCAATATTGATTAAACCAAACATATGCTTGCACCTCCCAAATTTTTTAGAAAATAATGGAATTATTCAAGGTTCATTACTTGTTCCTTAAATTGAGAAACTAAATATTTACCTTCAAGTGCCAAGTTACTTATGTCAAGCATCCTACTTTTCGATAAAATAGTGTTGAATTCTCTTTGTATCTCCTGAGACAAGAAATTAAGCATATCTCCCACAGGTTCATCTTTCATTAGCAATTCATCGACGCGTTGCAGGTGACTTTCGAGTCTTGTTATTTCTTCTCTTATATCCGCCCTATCTGCTAATATTGCCAATGCATTTTCGAAAAGCTCTTTATTAATCTCCACGTCATCAGGTAAGATTTCTCTCATATTTGTTTGTATTCTCTCAGCAATGTACTTGGGTACTTCATTGGCTTTTGATTTTATCGCTGTCACAATTTGCCTCATTTTTTGACTCATGTTAGATAAATCCTTTACTAACTTTTCACCTTCGATTTTTCTTTCTTGAACAACCTGTTGAAGTACTTCTTGTAAGATCGTCGTAACACTTTTCCAAACAGTTTCTATTTCTTCACTTGAAAAGTCGAATTGAAAAAGTTCCCTAAAACTTAGCAGATGACTAAGTTCAACAGGAACAGGTATACCAAGATTTTCACGTATCTCTGATAGCATTTCATAATATGTTCGTACTAACGAGTAATCTACAGTAACTTGGACAGGTTTTATAAATCTTACCCAAACTCGTACCGATACCTTACCTTTGGTTATGTATTCCTTTACCTTAAAGATAACATCAAGTTCCTTAGAGTTCAAAAAATACGGTAGATAAACATCTACGTTGAAACCCTTAGAATTTAGACTTTTAACTTCGCACGTAATTTTGTAGTCACTAATTATAGATTGGATCTTTGCATATCCAGTCATGCTATATGGCATAAACATAGCCTCCTAAAACTCATCAAGTATATTATACATGAAATTTCCAAAAAGTCCAAGT
>JBCNVJ010000241.1:0-16419 GCA_039630255.1 Fervidobacterium sp.
ATGTTTACTGCTTTTCTAAGGCGTTCAGCAATTGCATACGCCTCTTTTATGTGTGTATTGGGCAAAAGTATTATAAATTCTTCTCCTCCCCACCTTGAGAGCGAGTCTGAACTCCTCAGTTGTGAGCTTAAGATGAGACTTATCTCCTTAAGCACTTTATCTCCAACAAGATGTCCATATACGTCATTTACGTTCTTAAAATGGTCTATATCGCCCAAAATTAAACAAAATGGCTTACCTGTTTTCTTTGAGTATTCGATTGCATCTTTGAATATTCTCTCAAACTCTCTTCTGTTATTTAGCTTAGTTAAATCATCGGTAATAGATTTAATTCTTGTGTCTTCAAGCGCCTCTTTCAACTGTTGGGTACGTTCGGCTAGTTCTTCTTCCAACCATTTATTTCTTTTCTCCATTTCTTTGAGCGGAACTGATTCGCTTTCCATTAAATCCGGTTGCGCTTGGGAGATATGTAAATGATATATTAACCATGAACCTTTTTCTTTCACAAAAAGTAAACTCATCCGCAAATTTTCGAGTATGTAATCAATCTGTTTGAATTTGAAAATAAATTCTAATCCACATACGATAAGTGCTACTGTTGATGTTATCTGAAAAATTTTCAGAAAATGAATTTTGTATGAGATGTTCCCAGGATACTGCGAAATTTCTTGATTGTAAAGAAATAAGCTTTCTTCAAAAGTTAGACCAACTTCATGTTTTCCTGTCCCAATAACAGTGAATTCTGGATGTAATAACTTTATGACTTCTTGATAGTTCCTTTCAATTAGATACTTTTCCATGTAAGTTTCAAAATACTGTTTTATCTCGTCTTCAAATTTTTTATCTTTGTTCATTGCTTTTTCCCCCAAAGTTTTTTATTTATTATATCATGAAATTAAGATTTTTTATAAAGATAGATAAAATAATTAAATAATTCCCCTACTAAGTAGGGGAATTATTGACAAGTTTTTATTAGTTTTTGTTTACTTATTGTTTTTTCCTAAGGCCGCTGTCGCTAAAGGTTCTATCCAACTTTTTGAGGTTCGATCATATATCCCAAACCCTGCACAAAATTCCCAGTAAGCTGTTGAAAAACCAAATTCTTCAGCTATTTTTCGTACAGTTTCTGTCCATTTTACCCTTGAATTCATATCTGCTTTTGAATATGCTCCAAACTCACCAAGGAATATTGGAACATTGTTTTTCTTAGCCCATTCGCTCACATAATTAAAGTGATTTCTAATTTGCTCAATTTCCCAATCTTTTCCTTCCCATTTTATCCCGACAGGTAACTGTGGAGTAACCCATTCTGCACCCTGATGTGTAAAATTGAATGGCTCATAGTAATGAAACGATATTATTATATTCTCATCTTTTGGTAATTCAATCTCTTTAACAGCTGAGTAATGTGCCCAATTTGGTAAGTCTATTATCACTATTCTTTTTGGATTTGTTCTTCTTATTACTTCCAACACCTTAGGATATAGTTTATTCCATTTCTCAGGTGTTAATTTTTGTGCAGGTTCGTTGAATATTTCGAAAAAAAGCTTATCAGGATAATCTTTGAATTTTTCCGAGACTTGTTCCCAGATTTTTACAAGCACCGCCCCGTATTTGTCAGGATCTTGATAGAGTTCTTCAAAATGGTGTGTGTTAATGATTGTCACTAAATTATTTTCCAGTGCTTTGTTGACGACATGTACAACCCTATCCATGAAGTATCTGTCGATGGTGTAATCACTTTCTGAAATGTGTGCAGACCATCTTATCGGAATTCTTACCGAATCAAAACCCCGTTCTTTTATTATTTTGAAATACTCATCGTCAATAAAAACCCCCCAAGAACCTTCAACTGGTGCTTCAAGTGCATTTCCCATATTTACACCATGTCCAATTAATTTATTGTACTCGAAAGCGTTTATTCTGCTAAGTTGTTCTCGCTCACAACTTGTTGTTACATACATTGCAATTAACCCTCCTATAATTAACACAAAAAATATACGTTTTGAAAGATTGAAAGTTGTAAACGTATTCAAGTTCTTAATTTGCATTTGTTAAACACCTACCTTTTTTACAGAACTTCTTTCGATTAGTTTAGTTGGTAGTATGACATTTTTTGGTATTCTACTTCCTTTACCAAGGATTCTATCTATCAACAATTGTGCCGCCATTTGACCCATTTCCCAACGCGGTTGATGAATTGTTGTTAGTGATGGAATGAGAAAATTTGAGTATGGAGCATTATCATAACCTATTATTGATACGTCTTCTGGTATCTGTAATCCGCTTTCTTTTATTGCAGCAATTGCTCCAATTGCTGTCCAGTCATTCACTGCGAAGATCGCTGTGAAGTTTAATCCATGTTTACTCAAATGACGTTTGATGGCTTCATAACCATCTTCTGGATTGTAGCCCTCTACCTCACTAAGGAATACTTGTACATCACGATGCCTTTCCAAAAATTTTCTTATTCCTTTTTCTCTATCAATAGCTGCTGGCGAAGGTTTTGGACCCCTTATAAAGAATATATTTCTGTGTCCCATGTTATAAAGATACTTCATCGCACTTATAGCACCGTTTACGTTATCTATATTCACAGAATCACAAACGATCTCTTCTATGCTGTAATCAACCGCGACTATTGGTACCCCACTCTTTAAGAACGGTTCAAGGTATTTAACACCTGTGTACAGCTCCATGACTATAACCCCATCTATCTTTCTTTTAAAAAACTGATCTAATACATGTCTCTCAGCTTCCGGTAGCATCTTAGGAATAGAAACCAATGTCTCAAAATCATTCTTCGCTGCATAGTCTTCTATTGCCATCACAATTTCGTTGTAGTGATAACCTCTCAAATCTGGCACAAGAACACCAATGTTATACAAAAGTTCCGATGCCTTTCTTAAAGAAGGCATCGGTTTGTAACCAAGAGCCCTTATCGCTTTTATCACTTTTTTCCTTGTCTCTTCATCAACCTTAGAAAAGCCATTTATTACCCTCGAAACTGTTGCTATTGAAACTCCTGCCAAATTTGCAACATCTTTTATAGTGACTCGCTCTTTTATAGTTACTCGCCTTTCTTTGTCCACTCTTTGGCCTCCTTATTTTATTTTTATATATTTACATTGTAAGGATTATATCCTATAAGATGCGTGGTTGTTCTTTTTTCAATGATTTCTTTGTAGATGTACATTGAAGGTCTTGGATGATAAGTTTTTTTACTATAGTCTGTGTAAGCTAATCCGAAACGTTTTGAATATCCTTTTGCCCATTCGTAATTATCGATAATTGACCAATGTAGATATCCTTGTACATTTACACCTTCTTCTAACGCCTTTTCTACAGCATACATATGGAAAATTATATAAAGGCCTCTGTATTTATCCTTTTCATCAGCTATACCGTTTTCAGTTACTATTATAGGCTTATTATATCTTTTGAATATGGCAACCAACAATTTGTAAAGTCCTTCAGGATAAAATTCCCATCCGAATTCACTTGCTGGTCTTTGGCTTAATGAAAACCCTCCCTCAGGGCAAGCATAACCATAACCTTTTAGAGTAGTCCAGTTTAGCTTAAATTCACCCATCTTTATTTCAGCTGGCAACTTATCTATGACTGCCCTTGTGTAGTAATTAACACCAACATAATCTATATGATCCTTTACCATGTCCATGAAATTCCAATTTGAGATGAACATTGCATTTTCAAATATATCTTTATCTTCAGGGTTTACAGTATCATACCATGTGAACGAATAAATTACACCAACTGGTTTATCTGTGTGTTTTTTTATTCTTTCGTAAGCTAAGTTGTTAGCCTTTGCTTGATTCTGCAAGCTTTTAATGTACCATTCTGGTGAAAAGTAGCTTGGTGGGAATCCTGCATTCACAATGAAGTACCCAAGTTGGCTCACTACATGCGGTTCATTCATAGTAGACCAGATGTCTACAATATCTGCGTATTTCCATGCCATATATTCGGCGTACTTTCCAAACTCTTCAATCGTTGAATCATTTACCCAACCTGTCTTTTCTTTTTCTAAACCCTTTCGAACATTAATTGGATCATGCAACCATAACGGTAGTGTAAAGTGATTTAGGTTTACGAATACTTTAAGACCTTTACTTTTCATGTCTTGCATTATTTTTCTATAATGTTCTACTGCTTTCTTATCAGCAATTTCATCAAGTTTTTCTAAGTAATTCTCATTATCAATTTTTATGTGCTTTGTTGAGCTCGGAAATATTCTTGACCATTCTATACCTATTCGTATTACATTCATTCGAAAGTCTCTTGCAAGCTCGTGTACTTGTTCGTATTGTTCCCAATAAGCAGCACCATTCTCGGGTAAATCACCACTTACAACCCCGTTGATTATATTACCAAAATCTCTAACCCAGACAAACCAATCTGTATTGAAGTCAATCTCTGTTCCCTTACCCATTTCAAATTGGAAACCTGACATTGAAACACCGAATAAAAAGTCCTTTGGAAACATCCTCAGCCACCTCCAGAGCATTTTTTTCTTTTAATTATTCATTTTCATACATTAACCAATCGATTATTTCGTGAACATATCCAAAAGCAAGAGCAACTACAGTATCAGCTGCTCCATAGTAGATTGCAAGTCTTCCTGTATCTTTGTCTGCCAATGTTGCTACAGGAAATACAACGTTTGGTACATCTCCAACACATTCATAAATCATTTGTGGTGAGAGTAAATACTTCTTAGAACGTTTTATTACCTTCCATGGTTTTTCTAAATCCAACAGTGCTGCACCAAAACTGTAAACATATCCATTGCATGAAAGCAATACTCCATGATAAAATAACAACCAACCTTCATCTGTTTCTATTGGTACCGGTCCTGCTCCGATTTTTAAAGATTGCCACGGACTATATCCCCTTCCCATGACAAATCTGTGTACTCCCCAGTGAATCATGTCCGGACTTTCGCTGTAAAAAATGTCCCCAAATGGTGTGTGACCATTATCAGAAGGCCTACTTAACATTGCATATTTTCCGTTTATCTTTCTGGGAAACAAAACACCATTTCTATTAAATGGTAGAAAAGCATTCTCTATTTGGTAAAATGTTTCGAAATCGTAAGTGTAACCTATACCTATCGTCGGTCCATGGTAACCATTACACCAGGTGATCCAATATCTATCCTCTATAAATACAACTCTTGGATCATATTTGTATTCGCTTTCAACTGGTTCAGGTGTCTGCTGAATAAATTTTATAGGCTCACCATCTATCACCCAGTTGAATCCATCTTTACTAAACCCTTTTCTTATATTCATCTCGCGAGCAGTGTTATCTACTCTGAATACGCCAGCAAAATAGTCTTTAAATTTGACAACAGCACTGTTAAAGATGCTGTTAGAGTCTTTTGCTTGGTTCCTCTTTATTATAGGATTTTGAGAATATCTCCAAACGACTTCACTACTACCTTTTGGTCTATCTTCCCAAGGAATATTCGGTAAACTTTCAGCAATTATTCTCAATTGTCCTTCCCCCTTTGCTAAATCATGTTTCAAACTTTTATGCATGCAACTTTGTGATTTTCTTCGACTTCAACAAGTTCTACATTCTTACATTTTTCGTCACCGAATGGACATCTATCGTAAAATTTACAATATCCTTTGGGTGTTTCTCTACCGTGAAGTGAGATGTTAGACTTTTCCCACTTTTGTTGAACTGTCGGAACAGAAGTCAGAAGCATTTTTGTGTAAGGGTGTTGAGTATTCTTGAAAACTTTAACAGTATCTCCATACTCCATTATCGAACCTCTATATAAAATTACCGTTTTATCGCTTGTATAATAACCAAGCGACAAATCATGAGTAATAAAAAGTACAGACAAGCCTTTCTCTTTTAATTTGATGAGTACATTCAGCACATCTATTCTTGTAGATGCGTCAAGCATACTTATTATTTCGTCTGCTACCAAAAATTTGGTTTTTATCAATAACGCCCTTGCTATAAGTAATCTCTGCAATTGTCCCCCGCTGAGTTGATGAGGAAATTTACCAAGTATCTCGGGTGGGTTAAGTCCTATATCTTCAATTGCCCTTGCAACCTCCTGTCGCCAGCTTTGCTGATTTTTGTCAGGATAGAATTCTTCACGTACCATCTCAAAAACTCTATCTATCTTGAAAATAGGATTGTAAGAACTGAATGGATCCTGAAATACTCCCTGGACATGTCGATAGTATTCTTTAATATCTTTGATAGTAGTTATATCCAACTCGTTAAAAAATATCTTTCCACTGGAAGGTTTTGTAAGTCTTAGTATCATCTTACCAATCGTTGTCTTACCACTTCCACTCTCTCCAATAAGCGAAACTATTTCATTATCGCCAACTTCAAAAGTTACATTGTCTACAGCATAAAATTTTTCTCGACCAAATGGACCAACTGAATAAGCCTTTGTCAAGTTTTTGACCTCAAGCATTTGCTTTCACCTTCCAACAATATGCAACATGATGCTCTTCGACTTTAACCAAAGGTGGTTCTTCATCACACTCAGAACCACGGAACGGACATCTATCTTTGAATCTACAACCTGTGGGTGGATTTAAAAGTTGAGGCGGTTGACCTGGGATACCTTTTAATAATCTTTCGGTATAGCGAATACCTACTTCCGGTAGTGAATTTAGCAACATCCTTGTGTACGGATGGACTGGGTTTTCAATTAATTGTTTTGTAGTACCAATCTCAGCAATTTTACCTGCGTACATAATCATTATCCGATCTGCTATTTGATAGAGCACAGACAGATCATGTGTAACAAAAATGAGCGATTTAACTATTCCAGCATCTTTAAAATCTTTAATCATTAAACAAACAGCCTTTTGAGAAGAAACATCAAGAGCAGAAGTTATTTCATCGGCTATAAGTAGTGAAGGATTGAGTAGTGTACTTATAACCATCACCATTCTCTGTTTCATACCACCTGAGAGTTCTATAGGATACATATTTAAAACTCTTTCTGGAAGATTGACCATCGTGAGTCTTTCCATCAAATCATTTATGACAGATTCAGGTTCTATTCCTTTACTTAAAAGTACCTCTTGTATGTACTTTCCAATTTTCCGTGTTGGATTAAGTGCATCCATTGCATATTGTGGTATGATAGAAACTTTCGTAAATCTGAAATTTCTCATTTTCTCGTAATCTTCTATAGGTAATTTTTGTTTGTCAAGGTAAACTTCCCCACCCATGTAATACATTGGAGGTTTGAGAAGCACTATACCGTTACCAAGTGTCGATTTTCCACAGCCAGACTCACCAGCTAAGCCGAGTAACTCTCCATCTTCAACGGTAAAAGACACATCATCAACTGCCTTGACATATCCTTTTAATGTTTTGTAGTAAAGTTTCAAATTCTTCACTTCAAGCATTTTATCATTCAGCTCCTTATTCACATTTCTCTTAACCTTGGATTAAACACTTCATCAAGTCCTGTGTTCATAAAATACAGAGCACCTACTATGAGTGTAATAACTAATCCTGGAGGAATTGCCCACCACCACATTCCAAGTTGTATGGCATTCCAAAGTACCGCGTTTTGCATCATCAATCCAATCGATATACCCTTAGTCGGACCAAGACCTATGAAATCAAGACCAACTGCAGCAAGAATTGCACCACCAAACTGAAGAATAAAAACCATGAACACGTATGAAAACATATTTGGCATAATTTCATACAATATTATTTTAAGGTGACTTCTACCTGTTATCCGAGCAAGATTCACAAATTCTCGAACCCTAAGTGAAAGTGTTTGGGCTCTAACTGCACGAGCAGTCCATGGCCAAGCTGTGAATCCTATTATGATACTCTCTACTAAAATACCTCTGTAAGGTAAGTAAGCGGCTAGAATTATTAACAATGCTAAGGTTGGTATTACTAAAAGGATGTTCGTTATCATCATAAGTAATTCATCGATCCATCCACCTTCATAACCAGCAAAAAAACCTATAATCAAACCTATTAGAGTAGCCAATCCACCACCTATTAATCCTACAAGAAAAGATGATCGTATTCCATACACCAGTTGTGTAAAAACATCTTGTCCAAATGTGGTTGTTCCAAGCCAGAATTCCTTGCTTGGTGGTTGATAACCTGTGCCAACATATTCAAGTGGATCTTTGTACTTGGAAATAAGTGGTCCAAAAAGTCCAAGAAAAACAAAAAACAAGACTATGGAAAGACCTATTCTGAGTTTTTTATTTCTAAATGCAAAGAACAACATTTCATTCATTATATCTCACCACCGTATGAATATCTTACACGAGGATCTAAGAGCATGTAAACTAAGTCAACAGTGAAGTTAGCGACAAGAACTCCGATAATTATAAATATAAAACAACCTTGGATCAAAAAATAATCTTGATTCAATATCGCCTGCGTAAGTACATAACCAATCCCTGGGTACGAAAAAACAACTTCTGTCGTTACTTGACCAGCAATTATTGTTCCAAGCTGTAATGCTAAACCTGTCACCTGTGGAAGAATTGCATTTCTAAACGCATATTTTCGAATAAGCTTTTGTTTGACACCAAGTGTCTCAAGATATCTTGAATAATTGCTTTCAAGTTCGTATATTACCATATTTCTCATTCCTATTGCCCAACCACCCAGCTGGACTATAAAAAGTGACAAGAATGGCAAAATCCAATGTTTCAGATAATCGGATATGAATAACCACGACCAATGAGGTCTTAGGGCAAAGCTATACGCACCGGCAATCGGAAATATTCTCAGTACAACTCCAAAATAGTAGGCAAGTAGTATACCAAGCCATAAGTACGGTGCCCCAGTTATAAAATACATTGTTGGTAACATTATTGAATCGAGTCTTTTTCTTCTTGCAGCGATTGCACCAAGATTATTTCCAACGATCCAACTTGCTATTATCGATGGTAAAAGCAGTCCCAACGAAAAAGGTAACGCGCTCTTCAAAACATCCAGAACAGGTTTTGGATAAAGATAGATACTAATTCCCAAATCTCCCTTTAAAAACGCTATCCAAAAATTGAGGTATTGCTTCCACATAGGCTCATCAAGACCAAAGGCTTTTGTCAAATAACTATATATCACCCTTGCAGATTCTGGTAATCCTGAGAACCTTGAGACAAGAACAAGGATAGGATTCCCAGGCATCAGCCTGGGAATCAACCAGTCGATAGTAACTGCAAAGATAAACGTTAAGACGTAAACTAATATCTTCATTCTAAGGTATTTTTTCATTAAATACACCTCTTTGGTTATGAAAAATTGCTACTCTATTGCTTTAAACCAATTAGCATGAGTACTCCGCCAGTTTGCCATCTGCCACCCCATGTAACCGGATATGCGTATGGCATTTTTTCACTTGGCCAACCTTTCCACACCTGGGTACTTGCCTGGAACCACATACCATTGTACCAAAGAGGTATAGCTGGCATTTCTTTGAGATGGATTTCTGCTATTTGCTCTACAATTCTCTTACACCCTGAGATATCATCCATCGGCGTTGAGTTAAGTTGTGTGATCAACTCAAAAAGTTTTTGATTGACATACCTTCCAAAGTTTCCGTTGTACATCTCACTGCTAATATTTGAATTGAAGACCCAATTATACATCGTCCACGGTGATACTGTCATCTGACTGTTGAAATTATTAATTGCCATATCAAATTTTCCTGTGGTTAGATCTTCCCAGTATTTGCTGTAATCTGGGAATTTTGCTTCAGCGTTAATTCCAACTTGCCTGAGTTGTGATGCTATTAATTTTATTGATTCCATCCAGTCCGTCCAACCAAATGGAACAATGATTTCTACTTTGAACTTGCTTCCATCTGGTGCTTCTCTGTAACCATCCTTATTCACGTCTTTATAACCAGCCTTGTCAAGCAAATCTCTGGCAGTTTTTGGATCATACTTAAATCCAAATTGCTTTGCAGCATTCTCTGGATAGTATTTCATCCAACCTTTGATTGGTAAGAAACCAACAGGATTGGAAGGAACAACTTGTCCTTCAAACACAGTCCTTGCAATGACACTTGGATCAATAGCAAATGCTATAGCCCTCCTAAGGTTAGGATCGTTTAAAGGTTTTTTAGTTGTATTGATAAACAAATAAGCAACGTTGTCAGATAACATGTAGGGTTCTTTTTCAAACCATGTATGAATGTCAGAATACGTTTTCTTCAACGTTGGAACTCCTGGTAGGAAGAAATTGGATATGTCAAGTTCACCTTTCATTATCATACCCAAGGCAACGTTGTTACTCAAAACTCTTAAATAGACTATTCTTTTTGGTTTTGGTTGGCCGAACACTTTGTTACCCCACCAATTATCATTTCTCAGATAAACCATTCTGTCATCGCTGTACGTTTCGAAAAGATATGCACCGGTACCTATAGCCTTTTCATTTGCACCGCTAAGAATATCCTCTTTAGATTTTTTTGACCAAATATGTTGTGGTATGATAGGAGTTTGATAGATGTTATAATTCCATTCGTGGTACCTTGGTGAAGAGAACGTGAAAATCACGGTGTAATCATCAGGAGTGTCTATCTTTGCAAGCCAGGTCCAAATTGGGCTGTATGAAATCTCTGGTATTTGCTTTGAAAGTTCGTATGTAAATTTTACATCTTTTGATGTGAATGGTGTACCATCATGCCACGTTACTCCTCTTCTTAACTTGATTTCAAAAGTGTTTTTCGATGTCCATCTACCACTCTCAGCAAGCCAGGGGATTAATTCGTCTTTTAGCGGGTCATACCCATACAACGTTTCGTATATCAAACCTACTGTTCCAGTTACTGCATTCCATGGTGTTATCGGGTTCCAGTTTGAAGGAGGTGCCCACAAACCGCCACCAGCATACAATGTTTCTTTTCTTTCGTATACAACACTGGCAAACAAGACTGTTGACATAAGGGTCACTACAAGCATCACGAACAATACCTTTTTCATAAATATCCTCCCTTTCGTTGAGTTTTACCCCTGCGGGCAATTATATGATATCAATGTAAATATTTTCACAAAAAAACTTGAAAAGTTATCATTTTTGTACATTTTTTATGAACTTACTAAAAGTTTTTATTTACCTATAAAAAACTTATAATATCAAAAACTCTACACGTTTTACTTTTTCATGATATAATAAGTCACAGCAGAATCTAGGAAAAATCTGTGAAAACGATACAAAGTGCAAGAATTTAAAGCCTAAGGGAGGTAATAATATTGAAAATCTTTGCAATCGATACATCGACACCAAGAGTTGTAGCTTGTTACTGTGACGAAGAGCGAAAAATGCTTGTTGAACTTGAAACAAAGGCTAAGCATGGAATTCAAGTAACTCAGATAGCAGACATGCTTAACAATGTGGACTTCGGTAATCTTGATATAATCGGCGTTGGAGTAGGTCCTGGAAGCTTAACAGGATTAAGAGTGGGAATAGCATTTGCCATGGGTCTTGGAATAGGAAAAAAATTTGTCGAAATAAACTCCTTGAAATTGATAGCTTACAATTTGGAATTTTACAATGGATACGTAGTGGTTCTAAGAAAGGCAAGAGAGGGTTATCTGTATGGAGCAATCTATAAAGGTAATGGTAATCAAGGTTTAATTGAAGAAATAGAAAAGCCTTTTATAGACGATATCGAATCAGTGAGAAAAAAGGTAAAAGCATATACACCAAGCTTATGCATAGGAGATGGTGCAGAATTTTTTGAAAATAGTTTGAATGAAAATAATTACAATGTCCCGAGCGCAAGAAATTTGTTAAGACTCGTGGAAATGGAAATAAATTCCGGAAGGCTTGTAGATGTTGTAGAACCATTGTATCTTCAAAAAAGCATAGCAGAGTTGAATTTTGAAAAAAAGCAAAAAAGTTGAAAGAGTAGTAAAAATAAAAAACACAACAAAAGCCACCATTAGTGGTGGCTTTTGTTTCTCTCAAAAGTATAATTCAACTAAAAAATCAATAGGATTGAGCTTGTATTACGTAATTTATTATCAATTTCCCGTAGATAACCGAAGAAAATATATTGTATTCTTCGAGTTTTGACACTATTGCCTCACCAATTTTCTCATTCGGAAGCTGGAATGATAGTGTAAAATACTTTGTTTTGTCTTTACCTATTGCTGGGAAAAACTCTAAGCGCTCCAAGAAATTTTGTGGGTAATCTTGTAATGACCAAATTGTTGGAACCAATCCTTCGTCTAGTTTTTCAATTAAGTAATTAATTACACTTACCAAATTCTCAACTGTTGTGTAAACGTAATTTTCGTCGAGAATTTCTTCGTATCCTTCCTCGTAAAATCCTTCTTCCGGTGTGGCTTCCTCTGTTTCATCCCATGTTTCATATTCTATTTCATCAAATGTTTCTTCATAGTCTTCTTCCTCTGTCTCTTCTACTTCTTCTTCATAATAATCGTATTCATCTGAATAATATTCTTCCGTTTCTTCAAAAGACTCTTCTAAATACTTTTCCAAAAACTTTTGAAGATTCGTTACCTTTCCTGTTATTTTTATACCACCATCGGTTATTCTTTGTACATTTAGCAAAAGGCTAAAGTCTTCTTCTTCTTCACCAATTATTCCAATATACATCAAGCTATTTTCTAAATCCTTATGCTTTGTTTCAATCCCTACTTCTTTACCTTGCCATGCATTTACTAAATTGTTAATTCTATCAAATTTCATATACTGGAAATGTTCTTTCAAATTGAATTGAACGAGTTTTTCGTACTCAGGTTTATATTTTGCGCACATGAAAAGATCGGTATTTCCTGATATCAAGAAAGCATCAATGTTTTCGATAAACAAAGACACTAATTCCTTCGGAACCTCTTGGAGTAATATTAAAAGTGGAAGAAAATTAAAGTTCCTAGTTGCACCTATAAAAATTTTTGAATTGGGTACATAATTTAGCTCGGAAAGGTAGAATTCATTTCTCTTAAGCAAGGTCTTTTCGTAATCTGAAATATTCTTTTCAATTATGAATTCAAAACAAATTTTATTTTGTTCGATACAACCCTTTAATTCTTCCGAAACTGGTTTTCCAAAAGTATCACCAAATGTGTATAACCAGTTTCCTATAGGAGTGGTACCAATGTTCTTATAGTATATATCAACTTCTTGGGGTATATTTATTTCTACAAGCTCAACCTTTGAATTTAACATATCTTCAACAACCATTTTTTGGATTTCAGAGAATGTTAGATAAAGTGCTTCTTTTGAGCGAATTGTATAAAATTCAACCTCTCCAATTTGAATTTTCTTGGTTGATTTATCAAGGTCAGTTACAATGTATGAAGCTTTCATAAGCTCAGCCAAGGTTTTGGCTATAGCGTCTTCTGAAAATTTTGGTTCAATAGCTACAACAATAGGTAATTTCAAAAAAGCCTTACTCGTTATTCGCTCGTCTTCCAACATAAATCCCAGCAAAATCTCCGAAATACCACCAAACGAATCTTTACCAAAAAGTGTTATTTGACCGAATTCGAAGTTGTAATCTGGTAGGATTAAATTTAGAACTTTGTCGACAGATGAAATGTGAAATACAAAATCTGCGTTCTCCGGGACTTTGAAACCGAATACGAGGTAAATGGATGTAACCAAAACTAACAAAACTACTTTCCTAAACCTTCTGTTTCTCATACAACCTATCCCCCCCTCCTCAAAATCATGTCAAAAATTAAGAGTGTTTAATTAATTTATATTTTACCACCTTTTTGTCGAAAATTGCAAGAAAAATGCAAAATAATACGCAGAACTATCATCGCTTTAAAATTGTTTATGTTTGTTGTATAATTGATTTTAGACAAGTTCTTTCAATTTTTGACCTACTTATAAGCATAAAATACGGGGTGAAAAGAATGAACCATTTGAATCAAGAATTGTTCAGTACCAGAAATTTTAAGGTTACACCTATGATGAAACAATATCTTGATATTAAAGAAAAATACAAAGACGCTATTTTACTATTTAGACTCGGTGATTTCTACGAAGCTTTTTTTGATGATGCATTGACAATTTCGAAAGTACTAAACATTGTCTTGACCAAACGTCAAGATGCCCCAATGGCTGGTATACCCTATCATGCACTTGACAACTATCTCAAAAAATTGGTTGATTCAGGATATAAAGTTGCTATATGTGAACAAATGGAAGATCCTACTCTTGCCAAAGGTATTGTTAGAAGAGAAGTGACAAGGGTTATTACACCTGGTACATTAATTGAAGACGAATTGCTTACTACAGAAAGTAATTATATGATGTCATTGTACAAATCGAATGAAAGTGATATTCAATGTGTTTTGACTGACACATCGACTGGAGAAGTTGTTATCAAAAGAATGGAGAGTATAGATGAGATAGTAGATTTTATTCAAACTCACAAAATTTCCCAGATAATTTGTCCAGAAGATTTTTACAAAGATGTCGTTAATGTTGCGCGTAACTTTGGGATCTTTGTTGATAAACTTGATGAATGGTATTACACAAATGAAGAACAAACGATTAAAGAAGCTTACGGTGTTGTTTCAATAGAACATTTTGAACTTGGAAAAGCAACTAAACCTCTTAGTGCTACCATAAAGTATTTGAATTACACACTTAATAAAAATGCAAAGTTGAAATATCCAAAAATTCTTGAAGAATCTATATATATGAATCTTGATTCAACAACGGTTGAGAATTTGTCACTTATTCCAGGCGATAAAGGTAAGAATCTTTACGACGTTTTGAATAAGACAAAAACTCCCATGGGAAGCAGACTGTTAAAGTGGGTGATACTGCATCCATTAAAAGATAAAAAAGAAATAGAAAAGCGTTTGTGGTATGTTGATGCATTATTTGAGGATAGCTTACTGACGACAGAAATAAGGGAATACTTGGACGGTGTATATGACATTGAACGTATAATAAACAGACTTGAATACGACAGCGCAAAACCAAAAGATTTAATTAGTTTGAAAAATACACTTGAGGTTTTGCAACCAATAAAAGATGCTCTTTCTACAAACGAAAAACTTTTGCCTATAGCGAATTCTATTCCAAACATGGACGATTTGAGATTAAAAATAGAAAATACGTTATACGAAGATATTGAGGGTGAACTTGGTGAAGGTAAGATAATACGACAAGGTGTTTCAAAAGAACTCGACGAATACAGAGAGTTATTGTACCATGCAAACGAGAAACTAAAAGACTTTGAGGAAAAAGAAAAGCACAAAACAGGTATCCAGAAGCTTAAAGTAAGTTTTAATAACGTCTTTGGATATTACATAGAAATTCCAAAAGGACAAGCAAAACTTGCTCCGGAAAGCTATACAAGAATTCAAACCCTTGTGAACGCTGAAAGATTCACAACAGCTGAACTAAAAGATTTTGAACAAAAAATCCTTGCAGCAAAGGAAAAAGTTGATATATTGGAAAAAATGATATTCAAAAACCTGTGCGATGAAATAAAACAGTATACTCAAGAATTAAGAAAGTTGGCTGAACTAATAAGTTGGATCGACGTATATTCCAACTTTGCGTATGTATCGAGGTTATACAACTATGTTAAACCAGAGATTTCCGACGAGGAATTCAAAGTACTACGTGGCAGACACCCTGTCGTTGAAAGATTCGTAGAAGAATTTGTACCAAATGACATATACATGGATAGCACATTGCGCATGTTTATTTTAACAGGACCAAATATGAGTGGTAAGAGTACATATATAAGGCAAGTTGGACTCATCGTATTGATGACTCAGATAGGTTGTTTCGTTCCAGCAGATTTTGCAAAAATCCCAGTATTTGATAGAATATTCACACGTATGGGTGCAAGAGATGACATTTCAACAGGTAAGAGCACATTTCTTACAGAAATGAACGAGGTGGCGTTAATACTCTCAAAAGCTACAAAAAACAGCTTGGTTTTACTTGACGAGGTCGGTAGAGGCACCAGCACATTTGACGGTATAAGCATTGCATGGGCAATGAGTGAGTACATATATAATGAAGTAAAATGTAAGACAATATTTGCAACTCACTTTACTGAATTAACGGAACTTTCCGAAGGATATAACGGGATAAGGAATTTAACTGTTGATGTGAAAGAGACATCTCAAGGTGTAATTTTCTTACATAAAGTCATTGAAGGAGTAGCCGATAGAAGCTATGGAATTGAAGTAGCAGCTATCGCTGGATTGCCAGAGAGTATAATAGAAAGAGCAAAGGAGATATTGAATATAATAGTAGAAAAAAGTGACATAGAAAAGAAAGTCGGTGTATTAAAAGAAGGACAGATGAAAAAAATAAAGTCAACAAGAAAAAGTGTTCCAGAAGGTCAGATGAAACTCTTCTAAGTTTTTAATAGAGGTGCTAGTATATGAAGAGATTTTGCACAACAGGACC
>JBCNVJ010000242.1:0-11388 GCA_039630255.1 Fervidobacterium sp.
ATCATGATACTTACTCCTCAGGAACGTGCTCCACAAGTGCCAGAGGATACAAAAAAGGTACCTTTAATGATGCGCGTAAAGGGATTTCTTGTGGACGAAAGTGCTGCGATTGGTCAATTGGTTACCATTCAAACCATGACAAAACGACTAATCACAGGAAAATTGGTTACAATAAATCCAAAATACGAACATGATTTTGGAGAACCAGTACCAGAACTGATAACTATTGGTATGGAATTACGTGACTTTTTAACAGGTGGTGAGGATGAATGACTAAGGACAATTCTTACACCGCCGTTATGGCACGCCGCGTTGAAATAATGAAAAAAGCTGTTGGCATAGACTACGAGAAATTTATAATAAAAGGATTTGCATTTGATTACGAGAAAATGATGAGAGAAGTTGGTTATTCTATCGAGGAAGTAAGAAAGATTCAAGCGGAGACATGCGTTGGTAACACACCACTTGTTGAGCTTAAGAATATAAATAAACTCATCAAAAAGTTAGCTCCTGCAGGAAAAGGTGCAAGAATATTTCTCAAAGATGAAGCAGTAAATCCTTCCGGAAGTTTTAAAGATAGACGCGCTGCGATCAGTGTTTATCACGCTCAAAAACTTGGATATAAGGGTGTAATCGCAGCAACAAGCGGTAATTATGGAGCAGCAGTTGCCTCGCAAGCGGCAAAAAGGGGATTAAAGTGCATTATAGTTCAAGAATGTTACGATAGCCAATGGAGGGGGCAACCTGAAATATTAGAGAAAGGAAGGGCTTGTGAAGCTTATGGAGCTGAAGTCGTTCAATTGACGGTAGGACCTGAGCTTTTTTATTACACTCTTTTGTTATTGGAAGAAACCGGTTACTTCAACGCTTCGCTTTATTCTCCATATGCAATTGCTGGCATAGAAACACTTGGTTATGAAATAGCTGAACAGATGAAAGAACTTACCGGTAGATTTCCAGATGCTGTTGTTGTAACACACGCTGGTGGTGGTCTCATAACTGGGACTGCACGCGGACTTAAAAAGGCTGGTGCAACTCAGACAAAGATAATAGGTGCAAGCGTTGATTTAAGAGGACTACATATGGCAAGCGACAGCGATTTCAACAAGAAATACTTTACCACTGGCCATACAGGATTTGGTATACCATTTGCCGTATTTCCAGACAGATCTGATGTTCCCAAAAATGCGGCAAGACCTCTCAGATATATGGATAAATATGTTCTTGTAACTCAGGGAGAAGTATTTTATGTAACGGAGATGCTTGCACAACTTGAAGGATTACAACGTGGACCTGCTGGAAATACTTCGCTTACTGCTGCGATTGCTCTTGCACTCGAGATGTATGAAGACCAAACCATAGTGGTAAACGAAACTGAATACACAGGCGCTGGTAAATTACCGGCTGCACAGCTTACTTTTGCGAGAAAAATGGGAATGATTATAAAAAGAGGGGATCCTATCAAAGAAGATAAACCTGGACAGGTAATAGTTATACCCGAGCATCCATCGCAGATCAGATACATTGAATATCCTATCGAAGAAATGAAGAAAAGTTATATAAAAGAACTTATAAAACATGAAGCAAGGAATAATTTTACAAAAGAGGAGATGGAATTTCTTAAAGAAGATCTAAGGGCTACAGAAGAAGAAATTAACGAATGGATAAAAGCAGTTAGTTTCTGGAAATGATTAAATGCTTTTTCAAATCTTGCAAATTCATACCAAAACACTGAAGGAGGTATGTTTGTGAAGCCAAGACCAGATGACTTTTTGGAAAGGTCAAAACATCTTCAAAAGATGAGCGATGAAGAATTAAATGCATACTTTTGGTACCTTGTGGAGAAAGTTGTTGATCCGCTTGTAGAGTTAGCACGCACACATACAACACCATCTATCGAACGATCCGTCTTACTGAGAATGGGATTCAATAGTCTTGAAGCAAAAAAACTTGTTGATATGATTTTTGAAAGAGGTTTACTTGGAAAAGGCGCTGGCCATATTGTGTGGCGAATTGCAAAAGAACATAATATTGATTATATTGAAGCAGGCAGAAGGATGATTAATGGTGAATATTGGGACGAAGTTGATAGGATCTTTAAAGGGGTGAGTAGATGATGGATAAACTTGATCCAATGCAGCCGATAGATATAGAAGAAATATTAAAAGATTTGGATAAATACAGACCAAGGCGTAGAGGTTGGACTTGGAGAAAGAAGTTGCCTGAAGGTACCAAAATTGATAAGTACGAATATTATCAGATAAGCGAACCTTTGAAAAAGAGCATACCATTACCAGCTGCACACTATTTTAATAATATTGATCCTCAACCTGATGTCGTTATCACATCAGAAATAGCATCTGGAAGATTTGAAGACGATATTAGACGTATGCGGATGGCAGCATGGCATGGCGCAGATCACATAATGGTCATACGTACACTTGGTCAGTCACATTTTGACGGATTAATAGAGGGAACACCGGAGGGTGTCGGCGGTATACCAATTACAAGAAAACAAGTTAGGGCAACACGTAAAGCCTTGGATTTAATAGAAGATGAGGTTGGTCGACCTATAAACTTCCATAGCTATGTTTCTGGTGTCGCAGGTCCGGAAATTGCTGTCTTGTTTGCAGAAGAGGGGGTTAACGGAGCACACCAAGATCCTCAATATAATGTTCTTTACAGAGGAGTTAACCCTGTTCGCTCATTTGTAGATGCTGCGGTTGCAAAGAAAATAATGGCATGGGCTGGTATGCTACAAATAGATGGTGCGCACAATGCAAATGCCTCAGCAAAACTTGCTTGGACAGTTATGCCAGAGTTGCTTGTTCAACACGGTATAAATTGTATGTACTCTGTTAAAGTAGGTATGCCAAAAGAGAATATTGCACTTTCTACAGTCCCACCTGTTATAGCACCACTTCCAGAAATGCGAATTGATTTACCATACGCCATTGCTCTTAGAGAATTGTTCCAAGGATACAGGTTTAGAGCACAGATGAATACGCGATATATTGAATCCGATCTTTTTGATGCAACGCGTGTACATGTTATTAACGCTATACTTTCAAGACTTACAAGCGCTGATTTACAATCAACAATAACACCAGATGAAGGTAGAAATGTACCTTGGCATATAAACTCCATAAGAGGAGTTGAAACAGCTAAACATACATTATTGGCATTTGATGGCATAAAAAAATACGTTAAGATAGATCAAGAAGCAATAAGAGAAAAGGTAAGAGAACTTAAAATGAGAGCCATCCTTATGCTTGAAGAAATAATAAACATGGGTGGATATTTTGAAGCACTTGAGGCTGGTATGTTTGTTGACAACGGATATTATCCTGAAAGATTTGGTGATGGAATAGTCAGAAAAAAAGATGGTGAACTTGCAGCTGGCACGGTAGTACCGCGAGACCCAGATTATATGGCACCTGTTTGTGAGCATTTTGGATACAACAATTTACCAAGTGGAATAGAAAAACCTTGCGATCTCATTGGTGGTTGTACATTTCATAATCCAGAAAAAATTCAGTTCATTGACGAACTTGATGAAACTGATAATGTTAACCTAAGGCTCGAGCGAATTAAGGATATGAAAAATAGAAAAGTTGTAAAACCTGAGGTTGAATGGTTCTCAGATGGCTGGATTCAAATAGATATGACATTCTCTTTATCAGAGGAATATGCAGAAGCTGCCGCACTCGCAGTCTGTGAAAAACTTGGTTTAGAAGAACCAACAATAATTGCAAAAACTGTACTTCATCCAGCCGAAGGAACATACGTTGAAATAAAGGCAAAAGTACCATTTGAGATAAAAATTGATGAACTTCAACTACCTAAGAAACCAGAAGTATTAGCCGAAGAAGAACTATTCAGCTTTGTTGAAAAAAGACCAATAAAAGTTGTTGCGGCCACCGTTGGAGAAGACGAACATTCAGTTGGATTGAGGGAAATACTTGACATAAAACATGGTGGAATTGAGAAGTATGGTATTAAGTATATATACCTTGGCACAAGTGTACCACCTGAAAAACTTATAGACGCAGCCATAGAAACAGGAGCTGATGCAATACTTGCATCTATGATAATTACACACAACGATGTGCACATAAAGAATATGAGAAGGCTTAACGAACTTGCAATTGAAAAAGGTATAAGAGATAAAGTGCTTATCATCGTTGGAGGAACACAAATAAATAACGACATGGCTGTGGAAAATGGAGTGGATGCGGGATTCGGAAGAGGAACAAAAGGCATACATGTTGCATCATTTATTGTTAAAAAACTAAAAGAAAAAGAAAGCATATCATAAAATGAAAAAACCGAAAAGCTCCGAAAGGAGCTTTTCGGTTTTTTAATCATTTCAGCTCATTAAAATTCACAATCTCTAATATATCACCTTTCACCACTAACCCATATATCCTTTTCTTTGTCAAAAGTTCTATCATCTTTTTCTTCATGTCTATCGCTGCATATAAATGTCTATTTCAAGATTGTCCGCTTCTTTCTCCACTTCTTTGTTCTTATCAACAACATCTGGTCTAATACCAAAGTGTTTTTGTATACACACACTTATAGACGGAGCAAATATATCTTCAACAAGTGTACCAAGTCTGTTTGACAATTCTCCCCATTTCTTTTTCATCTCTTGTGTTGTCTTTTCGAGACTTTCTATCATCCTTTTGCTCCAATTTTTGTACTCTATCATTTCGGCTTTAAATGCTTTCATTTCGTCTTTGAATATTTTCATCTCATTTTTGAATTCTTTCATCTCTTGTTTGAGTTCTTGTATTTCAATTTGTGTTTGCTGTTGGATGTATAATACTCTCTTTATTGCCTCTTCAAGAGTGTTTACTCTATCTTGTATTGTCGTTTTCATTTTTGATTACTCCCTATAGTTTTTCTATATTTGTATTATAACACATTAATTGTTATCTAAGAATATCCGAAATTTAGCTTAAAAAAGTAAAGTTTCACTCGCTCTAAACGTTTTCAGATAAAATCAATGTTCAATATAGTTTGAAACCACTATTTCCTAAGCTTTGCTGCAAGAACTCTAAGTGTTATAATTTGAATGTAAACTAATCAATTAAGCTTTATTATTTACTGGAACATCTGCTAAATCTTTCGATCGATTGAAAAAACTACGAAATCAGGGGGGATAGTGTACATGTTTTACGAAGTAACTGACTGGACAATTATACCACCTTTTATCAATGAACCGGTCACCGACTTTTCAAAACCTGAGAACGAAGAAAAGATGAAAAAAGCATTGCAAAAAGTCTCAACCGAATTTGGTAGAGAGTATGACATTTTTATAGCAGGTAAACCTTACAAAACCGAAAGAAAGATCAAATCTATAAATCCGAGTAAGTTCGACGAAATCGTTGGATATGTTAATAGTGCCAATGAAGAGCTCGCAGAAAAAGCGCTTGAAAACGCGTGGGAAGCCTTTAAATTTTGGAGTAAAACACCTGCACATGTCCGAGCTGAGTATTTATTAAAAGCGGCCAAGAAAATAAGAGAAAGAAAGTTTGAATTTGATGCTTGGCTAGTGTATGAAGTGGGAAAGAATTGGTTAGAAGCTGACGCAGACGTTTCGGAGGCAATTGATTTTCTTGAGTTCTACGCAAGAGAAATGCTACGCTACGCATCTGAACAACCATTAACTAGAATTCCCGATGAGAAAAATGAACTCAGATATATCCCACTTGGCGCTGGTATAGTTATCCCACCTTGGAACTTTCCACTCGCCATATTGGTTGGAATGACAAGTGCAGCTATAGTTACAGGAAATACGGTGGTACTAAAACCAGCAAGTGATAGCCCAGTTATTGCAGCAAAATTTTTCGAAGTCTTACAAGAAGTAGGTTTACCAGATGGAGTTGTTAACTTTTTACCTGGAAGTGGGGCACTTGCGGGTGAGTTTCTTGTTAAACACCCGAAAACAAGATTTATCAGCTTCACAGGTTCGAAAGACGTAGGGTTAAGAATAAACGAACTTGCTGCAAAACCACAGCCTGGACAGATTTGGATAAAAAGAACTGTATTAGAAATGGGAGGTAAGGATGCAGTCGTTGTTGATGAGACAGCAGATCTTGATGCCGCAGCAGAAGGAATAGTTGTAAGCGCGTTTGGATATCAAGGTCAGAAGTGCAGCGCAGGTAGCAGGGCAGTGATTGTAAAGGAAGTATATGATTTGGTCATAGAAAAAATTTTGGAACGCATGGCTAAGATAAAAATGGGAGACGTGAGGTACAAAGAGAATTGGCTTGGACCTGTGATAAATAAGAGTTCGATGGAAAAGATTTTAGCTTATATAGATATAGGGAGAAAAGAAGGTCAACTCATTTGGGGCGGTAATGGAAAAGAAGAACTTGGTGGATATTTTGTAGAACCAACTATTTTCAAAGATGTTCCATACGATGCAAGAATTGCTCAAGAAGAAATATTTGGACCAGTACTTGCAATAATAAAAGCAGAAAATTTTGAGGATGCCATAAAAATAGCGAATGCAACTGAATATGGATTAACAGGTTCGTTGTACAGTAAAGATAGGAAAAGAATCGAAAGAGCTAAAGAAGAATTCCATGTTGGAAATCTTTATTTCAACAGAAAATCAACGGGCGCATTAGTTGGAGTGCATCCATTCGGTGGATTCAACATGTCAGGTACTGACAGTAAAGCTGGAGGAAGAGATTACCTTGGACTGTTCCTTCAAGCAAAGGCAATAAGTGAAAAGATATAAGCTTGAAAGTTTTTAACCAAACAAAAGCGGCTCTTTTTAAGGGAGCCGCACTTTGTAACTTATTCAATAATTCCTTAAGAGGTGATTAAATTATGGATTTTTTGGAAAATCCAACACCGGAAGACATTAAAATTGAAATTTTACGGGGGAATTTAAAAAAAGCGGAAAACAAAATAAAAGAAAGACTTGAATATAAAATACCCCCCGGTCTAAGTAAAAAATTGCATTTTGAGCTTTTTAGAATAAAGACCTTACGAAAAGTCTATAGTTTAACCGAAAGGCAAGCGTACGAGTTACTAAAGAAAAATTTGCGTGGTCTAACAAAGAAAGAGTTTGAAAGATTAACTCAAGAAAATATTTTAGATTGGATGTGGATAGATGGTGTTAAACTTTACGAAAGTCGGTTCGATAGCAATTTGTTTTTCAACTATCAAGAATTTAAAAGTAGACGGAAAATGACAGAAAACCTTAGATTATCCAAAAAACGAAAAAGCATTATAGACAGATCAATTTCAAAAATAATTAGAAGTGGAAAAGCAAGCAAATATGAAATAAAGGCTAAGATTTCCTTAAAAAGAAAAGAACCGAGCAGTGAAAAAGTTCGCGTGTGGTTGCCTTTTCCAAAAGAAGGATTTCAACAATACGATGTAAAACTTATATCAGCAAGTCATGAATTTTTCATTTCACCAAACGCTGTTGAACAGAAAACAATTTATATGGAAGGAAAAGATACCGAAGAATTCTATGTTGAGTTTTCTTACAAAATTTACGAATGGATAGGTACTAAGAGGCTTTGCACAGACTTGCCATCTAATCAAGACTTATCTGAAAAACCTCCACACATAAGATTCACCCCATATCTGTACAACTTGTTAGATATCATATTCCATGGAGAAGATTTAAAAAACATGGAGGATACGACAAAAGCAAGACGGATATATGATTTTATAACACTAAACGTAAATTACTCTTATGTTTTACCATATATTATGTATGATAACATACCTGAATATGTGGCTACTGTTTTTAAAGGAGATTGTGGTTTTCAAGCCCTTTTGTTTATAACTTTATGCAGAATGGTAGGAATACCGGCAAAATGGCAATCTGGGTGGAGTATCACTCCTATCAATGCTTCACCACATGATTGGGCTCTTGTATATTTAGAAAAATATGGTTGGGTACCTGTTGATCTCTCGTTTGGCGGTGGTAGAAGAGAGAATGAAGATTTTAGATTGTTTTACTTTACCAATCTTGATAGCTTCAGAATGTTTGCTAATACAGATTTTCAATGTGATTTTAATCCAAAAAACGTATCTTGGAGGCAAGATCCGTACGATAACCAAGTGGGTGAAATGGAAATAATAACAAAACAAGAAGATGGATATGTACTTGACACTGAAAGTACGATAAATGTGCTAAAATTCCAAAAAATTGGATAAAATTAGAGGTGATAGTATGGCAAAGATTAAATCCGTGAAATTCAAACTCAACACATTCGAATACGTAAAGCCATTTCACATAACAAACAATATATCATACGACACTCAAAATATTGAGGTTATAGTTGAACTTGAAAATGGTGTTGTAGGTTACGGTGAAGCTTCTCCTTCTTTTAGAGTGAATGGTGAAAAGGTGCAAGCCTTGATGGCTCTTGAAGATGTTGTCCGTGAAATGGTAGTAGGTATGGATGTCAGAGAATATCGAAAGATATTTGATATAACGGATTCTTTGAAATTTGCAACAAGTGTTAAAGCAGCTATCCAATATGCTGTTCTTGATGCTTTCAGTGAAGAGATAGGTGTACCAGTGTATCAAATCCTTGGCGGCGCAAAAAGAGAATTGGAAACAGATTACACAATTAGCATAGGGTCTATAGAAGAAAGGTTACAAGATGCAAAACAAATTGTTGAACAGGGATATAAAGTAATAAAGATAAAAGTAGGAGAGAATTTAGAAGAAGATATACAGGCCATCATCGCAATACACGAAGTAACCAAAGGTTGTAAATACATAGTTGATGCAAATACTGGTTACACACCAAAGCAAGCTGTGAAATTTGTGACAGAAATTTACAAGGCAGGTATTGATATATCTGTGTTTGAACAGCCTGTTGCTATGACAGATATTGAAGGTCTAAAGTATGTAAGGTGGAATTCACCATTTCCTGTTGCCGCTGATGAGAGTGCTCGCACAAAATACGATGTAATGAGACTTATAAAAGAAGAAGCTGTGGATTATATCAATATAAAACTTATGAAGTCTGGTATAAGTGATGCGCTTGCAATTGTTGAAATGGTTAAAGCCGCAAATTTAAAGTTAATGATCGGTTGCATGGCAGAATCAAGCCTTGGTGTAAACCAAAGTGTACATTTTGCACTAGGAACGGGGGTATTTGATTTCTATGATCTTGACAGTCCACTGATGTTAAAAGAACCGCAATTTAGAGGGAAATACAAAGTAGAAGGAAGTTTGTACAAAGTGGGATAAGATTTTAAGTTAGATAAAAACCTACCTCCGCTTGAAGCGGAGGTAGGTTTTTGTTGAACTTACAGATATTAAGCAAGTTTTTCTTTTTCCTCTTTTGCCAATCTTGGAGTTTCTTCGTATTGTACAGCAGAGAATATCTCGTAACCTGTACCTGCAGGAATCAGCTGCCCTACAATAACGTTTTCCTTCAAACCTTTGAGATAATCTATCGCGCCTTTTATGGCTGCGTCCGTAAGTACTTGTTGCGTCTGTTGGAAACTTGCAGCACTTAGCCATCCTTCGTATTCTAAGGATGCCTGTGTAATTCTTAATAATCTTCTTTTGTATTTTACTGTTTCTTTTGGCATTATTTGGTAAATCTCCCTTTCTTTATCATGATTAAGAGTTACTACTTCTTTAATACCGTTTTCTATAAACTTTTCAAGTAGCTCTTCAGTAATTTCCTCACCTTCTGAAGCCAATTTCACAATTTCTCCGTTTTCATCCTTGATTAAAATATGCTTTGCAAGAGTTCTTCCTATTACTCTTTTTCTGTTCAATTCTATTTTAGCATTACTTTCCATAATTTCTTTGTTAATTTTGTTGAGAACACTAATTGGTACGAGATCACCTGGTAAGAAGTCTGTATCACCAGAATCGATTACTTCAGCTTTGTTAAGCATCTGTCTAATTATGAGTTCAAAGTGTTTATCGTGAATATCGACGCCTTGTTGTACATAAACCCTCTTTATTTCTTTCAGTAGATAAGTAGCTGTCTCTTCAGGTCCCAGCTCTTCAAGTATTTTTCTAACTTTTAGAGAGCCACTGGTAAGTGATTGACCAGGTAATACTTTCTGTCCAACAATTACGTTTACCCTTACCCTTGATGGAACCTCATATTCGTGAACATTTCCAAGTTCGTCTTGTATGTATATCTTCTTTGGCTCATCTTGAGAAATGTTTATTACAGTTCCTTTAACTTTTGAAAACACTCCTTCTGGATCCTTTGTTTTTTTCCTTGCTTCAAATAATTCCTCAACTCTCGGTAGACCTTGGGTAATATCTGCTGTTGTTGCAATACCTCCAGTATGGAATGTACGCATGGTAAGTTGTGTACCTGGTTCACCAATAGATTGCGCAGCTATTATACCTACTGATTCACCAACGTTAACTATCTTGTGATTGGAAAGATCAAGACCGTAACATTTAGCACAAACTCCTATTTCTGATTCACACGTTAACACAGATCTAACATATATTTCCGGTCTAACATATACACTCTCAATATTGTTTTCTTCAAGTAACTTTGCCAATGTAATATCGACTTGCTCTTCTTCAACAGCAATTTGCGCTTTCTTATTTTTGTCCCATATCACTTCTTCGGCTATGACATTTCCAACGACGGGGTATAACTTTATCTTAACACTCTTTACATTTGCCTCTCTTAATTTTCTAATAACCTCCCAATCTATCTCAGTCTCAGCTGGCAAAACCTCCGCACCAATATCAACATTTTCAGCAAGTTCAGCGTATACATCAGGAATATTACCACTGACAAGCTCAAGTACACCCTCTTCTACAATATTTACCCTCTTTTTGTACTTTGAAAGAAATCTTGCATCTTCATCAAGTATAAGTACATCTCTTGTATAAAGTTTTCCATTATCTGGGTTCATTAATACATTACCTGTACCCGGTTCGTAAACGTCTTTTGCAAGTACTCTTCCAAATATAAAATCTTCTATTTTCTCAACAACAAAGTTATCAGAACTTCTGAGTAATGTTGCACGAACCCCTTCGTGGGTACCACAATCAGGCTCTGTAATGATTACACTTTGCACAACATCAACAAGCCTTCTTGTAAGGTATCCTGCTGAACTTGTTCTAAGGGCTGTATCAGCTGAACCTTTTCTCGCACCGTGAGTACTTATGAAAAATTCAAGCACTGATAATCCTTCTCGGAAATTCGAAATAATAGGTATTTCTATTGTTCTACCAGAAGGATCAGCCATGAGCCCCCTCATGCCCGAGAGTTGCTTGAGTTGGTCTTTGTTACCTCTTGCTACCGAATAAACCATTATCTAAACACGGTTGAACGGATTCTCTACAAGATACCTCTATCACTCTTCTAGAACAAGGTTAGATGATACCGTCCAAAAATTGATCGA
>JBCNVJ010000243.1:0-2813 GCA_039630255.1 Fervidobacterium sp.
GATGATTTTTCGAGAATATTAGTCTTTAGTTCAGTTATTTGGCTATTGACGGTTGTTAACGACGTTTTTAAATCTTCTACCGTCTTTTCGAGACTTGAAATTGTTGCCTTCAAACTCACCAATTCATTATTAGTTGACTGATTGTTTTGTTTTCCTTGAGTTTTGAAATCATTTACTAAAACTTTTAGTTCCTCAATCTTTTGTTCCAAAATGTTCAGTTTAATTTTTATATTGATAATTTCTTGATTTGTTTCAGTCATTAAACTTTCGTTGTTTGCAATTTTTGTGCTGTTAGTATCTTGTGCATTCTTTTCTGACTGAGTTCTTATAAACTTGGTACTTTCTTCAATCTTTTGTTCTAAGGTTTCGATCTTACTTTTTATATCAGAAATTTGTTTATTCAATCCTTCTTCTACAGTACTTGTTGTTGAGATAGGTTGTGTATAGTCAAATATTTTATTCTTAATCATTTCTAAGGATTCCAGTATTACGTCTAATGAGTTTTTGAGTGAGTTTAATTCATCGAGTTTGTCTAGCTTAGTTATATCAACTTTTGAGAAAATCAAAAAATAGTCCTTGATACTTTCCATTGTTTCCTGGAGTTTTCTTAACATATCCACATTTTGCACTGTAAAAGCATCAGGAGCAGTACTCTTTTGCATATTAGATACCTTCGATAATTCTTTTAGCTGCGAATATATCTCCTCCAATAACTTCGAAATCTGATTTGTATCGATTTGATAGCTTGAACTATATTTACCATCATGCTGAGATATTTGAATAGAATCGATTTTTTTGGATAAAGTGCTCATTTTCTCTTTAACTTCCGCAAAATCTGATAATAGCTTTCTAATTTGTTCATCAATACTCTGCTTGTATTTATTTAAAATCTCTTGCGTGTTATCAACATCTTTGATTAGCGTCCTAACAGTACTGTAACTATTAGGGTTAAGACTCGAGAACTTTTTGTCCAAATCCCTAAGATTTGCACCTAAGTCTTTTAAACTTTTCCTGAATTCTTCTATACTACTATTTATTTGCTGGATTACTTTATAATCATAATTTTGTTGAGATTTAAAAGACTCGTAATTTAATAAGATGTTGTTTATTTTTTCTATACCTTCTTCTAAGTTTTTGATGTTCTGGGATAGCATACTGAGCTGATTATCACTTTGTTTATTTTGATTTGAAATCTCAGCTATATTTTTACCAATATTTGCTATTTGTTTACTCAAATTTGAAAATCCCATGGTATTCGAAGTTCCCAAAGAAAAAATAGATATCATTAAATTAACGAGTACTACGACGAAGATTGCAACTAAAATTGCTGGTCCTAATATATTAACTACTTCTTTGTTTCTTCCTTTCGTGTAAGACAATGCAGGGTGTGACTTATCTAATTGTTCAAGTATCTCAGATAATGTTTTTACTTTCCTTTTATCGCCTCTTCTGATTGCAGCAATCAACTCCAAAGCCACAACCTCGACAATTTGCGGGTAATCTTTTCTCAATTTTTGTGCTTCGGCAACAAAAATTGCGAAATTTTCAGATTGTAGATTTTTAATTAAATTTCCGAATGCTTCTGATACTTTATCGGCGTCTTTTTCTATTGCATCAACTATATGAACATACATTTGTTGCTTTTCCTTTGGTAAATTGTTAAATATTTCTAAGGCTTTTTTATAGTTCCCGGACTGAACCTCAAGTTCAAAAAGTAAGTGGTTATAATTATCTCCAAGTGCTCCTATTATATTTCTTGAAAGTGATAATTCATTTCGACTTATGAGGATTCTTACAAACTTTTCGACGTTGTCAAGTTCATTTTTTTCACGCATATTCTCGCTATCAAAATTCATACTATCGTCACCCCTTGCTTGATAGCATCGAAGAAATTGGTTAACTATTTCAGTTAAATCTTACCAAGTACAATAGGTATTTTACTTATTACATCAAAGCTGCTGTTGGCTCCCTCAGTTTCGATTGCTTCACCTGCCAAGCCAAAAAGATAAACAGCTGTCTTTGTTGCTTCAAGTATTTCCATTCCCTGGGAAATTAAAGAAGCTATTATACCTGATAATATATCACCACTCCCGGCTTTTGAAAGAGAGGTGTTGCCAGATATGTTAAAGTAAGTATGTTTTCCATCTGAGATTATGGTTGACGCATCCTTGAGAATTGTTATTACATCGTAGTAATTTGAGAATTCTTCGACAAGGATATAGTTTTGTTTAACTTCCTCGATCCCAAAGTGCGTAAGTCTTGAAAATTCTCCAGGGTGCGGTGTTAATATTATATGTTTACTTAGATGTTTTTCTTTTAACAGTTCAAGCTCATATGACAATATATTTAAACCATCTGCATCGATTATGATAGTGTTGTGGATGTCCTTTATAAGATACCTCAGAATATCCAGCTTCTTAGGAATATCATTTTGACCCCAACCTGGTCCAACAATTACAATCGCTTTAGTAGAACATGTTTGAAGTATTGAACGAACATCTTCAATTTTTAATTCATCCATCTCATAGCAAAGTAAAGATGGATCATGAGCTATTGCCAAACTGCATATTTCAGAGAGCCCTAATATTTTTACAACACCTGCACCTGATTTTAAAGCCCCAAGCGCAGATAGAATTGGTGCACCTTTGTATTGTTTTGATCCACCGATTACGATTACTTCTCCAAAGCTCTTTTTATGTGCCCATTTGGGTCTTATTGGCCTTTTCAGATTGTTTCCTGTGATCAGAAATCTTCTAAAATCACTTGATGAAGAAAGGATCTGCCAAGGTATACCAATCTGTGCAACTTTTAAT
>JBCNVJ010000244.1:0-3159 GCA_039630255.1 Fervidobacterium sp.
AGAAGTACCCAGTGTCTGGTTCAAATGGATTTATACCATGCCAAGTTATATCCGTTATTGTATTACCGAATTTATCTTGCTTTTCAAAAAAATGTTCTCGTTTTAAAGCAGGATGTTCTTTTCTGAAATTTATTATTTTCTAAAACATTACACTCACCTATTAAAAAAGATGTGATAAAAGATCTTCAATCCTACCTTTTCAATAAATTAATGCTCAGAAATCAAACATACCTAATGCTTGTCTTCACGGGAGGAATCTTTCTTGGTTTGTCGTTACCTGCCGTGAAAAACTACCCAGTAACTATAAGTATCTTCATTGTGCTCACAACGCTACTGATATACTTAGTCGAATATTCGAATAAGAAAAGCTTTGAAGAAAAAATAAGAAAATTCCAAAAAACGTCCGACCAGTTAGAAGCTTTAAAAGAAGCATTTGAATTGATGTCAGCTTTTAAACAAATAAACACAGAAGAGTTAATCAAAAACAGGTTAGAAGTTTGGAAAAACTACAATCAAAAACAGGCAAGCAAAAACTAAATGCTATTAAATTCAACATTCTACGATAAATTCCATTTCAACGGTAGCATTTTTTGGTAAACTTTGAACACCAACAGTACTTCTCGCTGGATAATTCTCTGTATAAGACTTAAAGAATTCCTCATACACCTCATTTATCTTCGAGAACTCGTCAAGTTTTGTTGTAAATATTGTTGTTTTTACAACTTGTCTCGGGGAAAGTCCGATCTGTTCTAACATAACCAAAAGATTTTCTAAAATTTGTTTTGTTGCTTTTGCAATATCATTTGTAACCATTTCACCTGTTTCTGGTATCATTGGAAGTATACCGGAGAAAAATATCAGATTACCACTTTTAACGGCCGATGAATACGGTCCAATAACCTTCGGTCCCCTATTGAACCTCAAAACTTCCATTAACACTCCTCCTTTCAATTCGAGATTTTTCCAAAATATACTGATTTTTGGCACTTTCTTTGTACAACCTAATTCCGTCTTTTACATCACCTTCAAACAATATCTTACCATCTTCCATGAAAATACATCTATCACAAATAGGAGCATATAAATTAAGCTCATGTGTCGCTACGACTATACCTTTACCTATACTCTTCAACTTTTCTATAGCCATTAGTACCTCGCGCTTACCATTTTTATCAAGCATAGCAGTAACTTCGTCAAGTAACAAAAACTCCGGTTCTAAAGCAAGTACAGAAGCTATTGCCAACCTTTGCTTTTGTCCTCCTGAAAGATAATAAGGATCATACTGTCGTAAATGATCCAGTTCAAGCAATTCAAGTACATAGTGTGCACGTTTTTCCATTTCATCCTTAGAAAGTCCTATGTTCTCAAGTCCGAATATAACATCTTCCCACACTGTGCTACCTATTATTTGTGTTTCAGGATTTTGAAATACATACCCAGTTAAAGTTGATAGGTCATTACCATCAGCAGATACCAAAATACTTCCAGAATACTCGACTATACCTGCAAGAACTTTAAGCAAGGTAGATTTACCTGAACCGTTGGGACCGATTATTAAAACTACCTCCTCACTCTTAAAATAAGTTGAAATAGAGTTTAAAATAATACGATTGTAAAAACTTACTGTAACGTTTCTTAATATAATTTCCAAGCTTCATCACTCTCCAAATGTTATAATATCATATATGGGAATACAAAGCAACTTTAAACAAAAACTAACCACAAGAAGGAGGGAACAAAAATGAATATCAAAGAACAGATTAAAGAGTATATCCTATCAACTGTAGGGGTATTTTTGACAGCCCTTGGGCTTGTCATATTCTTCATCCCGAATAACATAGCAGCAGGTGGTGCAAGTGGTATAGCTATGGTACTGCACAAATTTATCACAAGTGTTCCTGTTGGTGTATGGATGTATGTTGTCAACATATTATTATTCGTCTTAGGATTCATACTTATTGGAAGAGATTTTAGTTTTAAAACAATTTACTCGACTTTTGCACTAAACTTTTTTGTGGATTTATTTGACAGAGTACTAAAAATACCAAAATATGATGGTCAAGACCTTATGTTGGCGGTGTTTTTTGGAAACATCCTCGCGTCTATAGGCATGGCTATAGCCTTTTCAAATAATTCATCAACTGGAGGAACAGACATTATAGCGAAAATAATATCTAAATACTTTCACACACCAATTGGTACAACATTACTAATGGTAGATTTTACCGTGGGAATAATCGCAGGATTTACATTCGATGCACGGATTGGTATGTACGCATTACTTGCTATAATTTTCAATGGAATTACCATCGACTTTGTGTTGAAAGGTCTTGAACTTTCAGCAACATTGCTTATCATCTCAAGCAAAGTTGAAGAGATAAAAAAATACATCCTTGAATCTATGGAGCGAGGTGCCACAATACTTAAAGCAAAAGGAGCTTATTCTGGAAAAGACTTGGATGTACTTTACGTTGCACTAAAGCGAAGAGAATTGGGAGAAGTTTTGAGTGCTATAAAACACATAGACTCCGATGCGTTCGTCATAGTAACTGAGGCAAGGTACGTACTTGGTGAAGGATTCAAAAAAATCGATAAAGTCATATAACAAAAAAGCCCGAGAACTCCTCGGGCTTTTAAGTACTTTACATTAATCCTCAAGCCTTGAATTTCCTTACCGATTCAACAAGCCTTTCTGCAACCTGATCAAGAGTTTCTGCTGTCTTTGCAACCGTGTTAATCGCATCTGCTTGCTGCTTAACTGCTGCTGTAACTTCACTCATTTGCTCTACTACGCTTACCATCGACTTACTTGCACTATCCATTGCACTGCTCATCTCTTGTGCTGCTGCACTTTGTTGTTGTGCACTCGCTGCTAAGTTCTCTACCATCTGGGACATTCTGTGAATACTGTTCATGATCTGTTCAAACTGACTCTTCACAAGACTTGACTGACCAGCTGCTTGATTTACTATCTCTACCGTTTCCTTTGTTGCTTCACTTGCTTTGACACTTTCATCTAATATACCTTTTAAAATATTGGCTATATTTTGAGTTGCTTGCTTACTTTCTTCCGCGAGTTTCCTTATCTCATCTGCAACCACTGCAAATCCTCTTCCTGCTTCTCCTGCTCTTGCTGCTTCAATAGCTGCATTCAGTGCG
>JBCNVJ010000245.1:0-16429 GCA_039630255.1 Fervidobacterium sp.
AATTTCAACCCTTTGTTGCATACCAACTGGTATGTCTTCTATCTTCATCAACATCTACATACAAACCATACTTTTCTGATAATTTTTTCACCTCTCTCTTTGCCCTTGCCAAGTCAAAATTTGCACCTTTTGTTGGCTCACTACCAAGTACCTCATTCTCGGCAACAGTAAGAGTGTTCACAAGCATAAAATGTTGGTGAACCATTCCAATTCCAGCCTTTATAGCATCACGTGGCCCTACAAAAACTTTTTTCTCGCCAAATATTTTAATTTCACCACTATCAGGATGGTAAAGCCCGTACAGTTGATTCATGAGAGTGCTTTTCCCAGCACCGTTTTCTCCAACAATAGCGTGTATTTCTCCCTTTTGTATGCGAATCGTGACCCTATCATTAGCCAGTACACCTGGAAACTTCTTTGTAATTTCTATCATCTCAACTGCGTACTTGTGTTCTTGTGATTTTTGCTGAACTTTCGAACTCACTAAAAGTCCACCTCCATATGATCATACTTAAACACATTGATTTAGACGGATACTTCCACTTTGATAGATTGCTCAAAATTAAACAATCTATCAAAATGGGGGGCAAGAGCCCCCGTAGTGGAAATCTTTGAAAGCTTCTGACTTTATTACTTTGGAAGTTTTATTCCTTTAACTGTGAAGGCCTTCAAGGATTCTTCTGAATCAGGAATTGTTATCTTTCCTTCAATTACTAATTGTTTGAGATAATCAAGTTCTTTCAATGCATTTGGAGCAAGTTTTTCGATCATTTCTTTTGTGTATTTGAGCTCTGACATCCTTACACCTTGTTCTTTCAAGCCGAGATTCTTTGTACCACCCTTGAATTGACCTGTGAATGCCCATTTAACACCATAGTATCCTGCCGTATCAATACCTTTCATTGCGCTTGTTAAAACTACTCCAGGTGCCATGTAATCTTGATCAACATCAACACCAATTGCGTAGTAAAGGGCTTTACCTGATAGTGCGTACTTTTTAATATTTTCAAGTCCCTTGCCTGCCAATTTTTCACTTTTTTCCTTTGCAGCTTCAATAACCCCATTACCACAAGCACCTGCTGCTGCAAAGATAATATCTACACCTTGAGAGAATTGTGAATTTGCAAGGTCTTTACCCTTCTTTGGATCACTGAACTCGTTTGTGTAACCTTTAATTACTGTTACTTTCTTACCTTTAAGATCAGTGTAAGCTTTTATACCTGCTTCGTAACCGTATCTGAATCTCTCAACTGGAGGAATCGGAATACCACCCACAAAACCTACTTTACCAGTCCTTGTAATAGCAGCTGCAATGTAACCAACTAAGAACGCTGATTCTTGTTCTTTAAATAGGAAGTTTATAACGTTTGGAAGTTCTTTTTCGAATGCAATGTCGATACCTGCAAAATACACCGTTGGATATTGTTTTGCCACTTTTTCAAGTGCATCTGTCATCATGAATCCAACTGCAAATACAATTCCACCATCTTTTTCTTTCATAACTTCTTCAGCTGCTTTCGTTAAGTTGGGGATGTAGTCCGACTGCTCTTGTGACATAATGACTTTTGCTTCTACTTTCAGCTCCTTGGCTGCCCTTTCGATACCTGCCCAAGTACCGTCGTTGAAAGATTTGTCACCAAGCCCACCTGTGTCCGTTACCATAATAGCTTTAAAAGAAAAACCGAGTGTCAAAACCACTGCTAAAAGAACAACCGCCAAAAGTTTCTTCATACTCTTTCCCTCCTTCTAAGGATGTTAGGATAAAACCATATGAAACCGACTATAAGTACCAAAACTAAGGTATATGGGATGTTGAAATTCACATATAAACTTATAGAAGGTACACCAACTTGAATAAAAACAGTTTGATATTTAAATAGAGCTAAGATCGAAGTGGCCAAAGAGCCTGCTAATGGTATGAAAGCTTCTTTCAAATTCATAGCTGTTAGAAAAAGAGTAATACTTAAAAGGATTACAGACGATAATGCTCCGCTAATTTTGTAGGTTGGAAGTGCTATTACCCTTTTCGTAGGTATTTTTTCTAGCTCGTTTAAAAGTTGGGTAGCTATTTTATCACTGAAGTTAGTTTTGACGTAATCAAAAACTTGATTTTTGAACTTGCTCGAAGAGATGGATACAATTCTTGCAAATATTTTTTTGATTGTGCTTACAATTTTTTCAACTTTTTTTTGCCTGTTACTTTCAAAGTAAATAAAGTCTTCGATTTCTTTAACGTGATCTTTGTACTGAGTTCTAAGTTTTTTTGCAAGTTCTATACGCATTGAAAAATTTTGTGGCTCGAAATATTCTTCAGAAACATTTGTATCAATGTTGAGCTCGGAGATGAGATTTGAAAAAGCTTGAATTGATTCGTTTATTGTCGAATTATATTCCTTGAGATTTCTTTGTACTTTTCCAAGCGAATCCTCAAAAATATCGTATGATAAAGTCTTGAAGAAAGGGGATTTTGAAAAAGTGTCTTTCATGACAAGATCTTCTGTGAAGAAAGATGGAATGAATAGTACAATCAGAGTAAAAACCGATAGAAGTAAGTAACTATACAACTTCTTAGCAAAAAAATACAAAATCGATGATATAATCGCAATTGCAAAGGTTATACCATAAATCATTCCATCAGTTGTTGATTGCATATTGAAAAACGATGCTACATAAACTGTTTCGGAAGCTATAAAAAGTTTGAATGGCAAGTTTATGTTTTTAAAAGCTATATACCCTATGGCAAGAAGCACACCATAAATCACCCACCTTAACCATGCGAGATTAATTTCTCTTGGTGTAATCATAACAAACTGGGTGGCTATCTTATCTTTTAAACCTGCTATATAAACAAACGCACTTCTAAATATCGAAGCTCGTGTTCTCATAATGAGTGTTTCTGGATCATACTCGGCAGCGTTTTTCTTTGCTTCAGAAACTGTGTCAGAGATTATTTTTACCAATTCTGGATTAGAAAGAAGCAGTCTGATTGCTTCTTTTTCTTCTCCATTGTACACTTTTTCATATTTATAATTTTTTATCACAATATCTCTTAGCTTTTCGAGCTCCTTAGGTAGGTCTTCCATAGGGATATCTAAACCAAATATGTAAGCAACAAAGTCCTGCACAAAGTTTCCGAAAGCTTGAGAAACCCTTATTTGATACTGAGAAAAAAATTCATTGAACACTGGGGAATTTTTAACTATTTCCTCATCGAAATATCTATTATTCAATTTTGCTTCCCAGTAAGATAAATACACTGCTCGTGCAAGTGCTTCTTCATCAGAACTGACATTGTCAAAAGGTTTGAGCGTTAATAGATAATCTCCAGTTTTCTTGGTTGTTTCTGCCTTTTCTGTGGAACCAACAAAATATATCTTAAAAAATCGATATAGTGGTAAATCATCATAGATAGATTTTTTCACGTAAGAGCCAAACAGCGATGAAGAGGTAAAATATGACTTATAAATCTTTTCAGAAGAGTTTAGATCAAGGGAAAAAACATAACTGTAGGATAAGATTAATAAAGATAGTAAAAAAATTAAAAAGATGGTATATTTACCTTTTTTGCCACTTCTTAGCACCTTCCTTTTCAATAGTTTGGGTTTGTCTTTTCAAGATTATATGAGCACAGCAATTATATTATACCACAACAATTCAAATCAAATGCATATCTAATGTCAAGTAATGAGAAAAAAACAGAACGACTAAATATAAATGTCAAAAACGAAATTATTTTATTTCAGATGCTTCAATTTTGTTAAAAAAATCAATAAAGGGGGATTTACCCCCTTTAATTGATCTCTTTCTCCAGATTTAGACTCTTAACTTACTCTTCGATAACAATAGCAGCTGTTGGACAGCTATCTGCTGCGTCTTTTGCACAATCAAGATCTGTTTCCGGCTGCAAAACTTTTGCTTTCATATCATCTGCAAGTTTAAAAACATCTGGACACAAGTTTTCACAGACACCACAACCAATGCATGTTGCTTCGTCAACTCTTACCTTCATATCTTAGCACCTCCCCATATAAGTTCAATCCTATTATATCATATTGATTTTAATAACTCAAGATTTGTAAAAAAGCTAAGAAAAAGCCTTATTTATCTTTGTTGTAAGTTCGCTTTCAAGTTTTTCGATGATCTTTTTGATTTCAGGATCAGATTTAACTTTCTCAGTTATACTCTTGAGACTTGTCAAGACAGTGGGATGGCTTTTTCCAAATATACTTGCTATTTTTCTTGCAGAAACTTGATAATGAACATTTAACAGATACATAGCTACTTGTCTTGCAAGAGCTATATTCTTATCTTTTTTGTCCGATATAATATCTTGCTTTGAACATTTGAAATATCTAGCCACTAGTCCTATAACATCATCGTTGCTTAAACTATCTTCTTGAGTCAAAACATCTTTGAGCAAAACTTTTGTTGTATTTAAATCGATATCATTATACATGCTTTTGTAAGCAATCAATTTAACCACCGCACCTTTCAAAATTCTTATACTTCCCCTCAAATTTTTGGCTACGTAATTCAGTATTTCATCAGGTATATCTGCCTTTTCGTCAATTACTACCTTTTTAGCTATTTTGTACATTGCCTCAACTGATGGACTTTTTATCTGAACAACTATCCCCATTTGAAAACGTGAGATAACCCTATCCTGGAATTCTTTCAATTCTTTTGGTGATCTATCTGAGCAAACTATTATTTGCTTGCCTGATTCATACAGTGTGTTAAATGTATGGAAAAGTTCAATTTGAACACCTTTTTTACCAGCCAAGAACTGTACATCGTCGATAACAAGTACGTCTACTTTCTTTCTGTATTTTTCTCTAAACTCTTCGACAGCATTTGATTTTAATTTTGAAATTAACTCGTTCATAAATGTTTCACTTGTTAAATAAGCAAATCTTAGATCCGGATTATTTTGTAATAAGTAATTCCCATAAGCTTGCACAAGGTGCGTCTTTCCCATTCCAGCTTCGCTGTATATGAAAATTGGGTTATAACTTCCAGGTCGCTTAGCTGCTTCAAGTAGTAAGTTGTAGGCAAATTGGTTGAATTCATCGACAACAAAGTTATCAAACGTGTATCTTGGGTTTAATGGTGTTATAAGTACAGGACGTTTTCTAACAAGGGCTACATTATCTGGAAAAGTTGATCCATAATCTCTCTCTTCTGGAATCTGGGCGTAAACAATTTCGTAAGACGAACTCGGTCCTAAGATTTCGTTTAGGACCTTTCTTAGAATTTTATCAAACTTGTTCTCTATGTAGCCTTTAATAAACAAATTTCCCACTTCAAATACAACGTGGGTATCTTCTATTCTTTTTACAGAAAAATCAATGAACCAATGTTCCCATTGCTGTCGGCTAATCTTCTCCTTCAGTAAGACCAAAATTTTGTCCTTTATCTCTCTCATAATAACACCTCAGAACAATGTACAGATATGGTGCATTCAGTATTATCTCACAAGGTGATGTTAAAAATCAAGTCAAACTTTATGTTAACTCTTTAATGCTATTTTTCCGTGGAATAATGATTTGTGAATTTGTGTTACTTTTGAATTTAAGTGATAAACATACGTTGAGTCTATCTTTGCTTAGAAACATTGTAATTTGAAAATTCCTTTAAATGAAAACTTTGGATCTTTTATTTTAAATCTCTTTGCTAACTTCAAAATCCAGCATACAGGAGTATGCATATGCATGCTTAATTTTTCTTCTTTTTTCAATGTTTTGACTTTAAAGGTTTGTAATATATAATTTTTCATGTGAAGATGATGCTGAACGTTGTTGATTTTGAACCTTTTGTGGTTCTAAGGAGGCAAATTCATGAGAAAGAAAATCTTTGTTTCTTTGGACTTTGAAGGTTTGGCTGGGGTAACAAGCTGGCATGACGTTGAGAAAGGAAGTGCCGATTATAAAAAGGAAGCTATGATATTGCAACTTAAGGCACTTTTGAATGGACTGAGCAATTCAGAAATACTTCTTGTTGATTCACATGCAACAGGTGATAATGTTCCATGGGAGATAACGAACGAATTTCCAAATTTGACAATTGTTAGTGGTGGTGTAAGAAAACACTACATGATGTATGGAATAAACAGCTCCTTTGACTATATTGTATTTTTTGGTTATCATGCTGGCGTGGGAACGCTCGAGGCGAATATGGATCATACCTATTCTAGTTCGTCAATCCACAACATATGGATAAACGACATAGAAATGAACGAAGCTTTGATTAATGCTGCATTCGGTGGTTTATTCAACGTTCCCGTCGGTTACTTAATAGGTGACGACAAAGTCGTAAATCAAACAAGAAAATACTTACCTAAGACAATTTACGTTTCGACAAAAAACTCTATAGGGCGTCACAGTGCAGTGATGAGATCTATGAAATATGTACTTTCTGAAATTGAAAATGGTGCAAAAAGACTACTTGAAAAAGACAAGTCGGATTTCGAGATTTTCAGTTTTAATCCTCCAATCAAGATGGTGGTTGAGTTTTCAGATACACTTCGCGCTGATTTGGTAGCATCAATGCCGCTTGTGGAAAGGATCGATGGAAGGAAAGTGTGTATAATACATCAAGATTACAAAGTAATTTTTGAAGCATTACTTGCAATGACTTATATTTGTGCTGCTGCAAAGGTTTTATTGTAAAAGTTTAATTTATGGACAAATGAACGGAGGTGTTTATATGCTAAGAAGTCTTGATGAAGTTGTAGAGATGGCAAGAGGTAAAAGGAAAGTAATTGCAGTTGCGGGAGCGGAAGATAAAGAAGCAATCAAAGCCGTTTATGAAGCATGTGAACTTGGTGTTTCAGCTATATTATTTGGGAAGAGAGAAATTATCGAAAAAAATTTGGAAGAATTAGGTACAGATTATCCAATTGTTGATTGCAAGAGTGAAGAAGAAACTTGTAAAGAATCAGTAAAAAGTGTTGTGCAAGGTCAGGCACATATAGTTATGAAAGGTCTTGTGAAAACATCTACGTTGTTAAAAGCCGTTCTTGATAAAGAGTACGGATTAAGAACTGATAGACTATTATCACACGTTGCTGTAGTTGAAGTACCTGGAATTAACAGATTGATATTCATCACAGACGGTGGGATGGTCATAAGACCTACGCTTGAGCAAAAAATTCAGATTATTCAGAATGCTGTTGATGTTGCAAGAAAACTTGGTTATGAAATGCCAAAAGTAGGTGTAATAGCTGCAGTTGAAACTGTGAATCCTGATATGCCAGAAACAATGGAAGCTGCATTACTTTCAAAGATGAATGAACGTGGACAAATAAAGGGATGCAAAATTGATGGACCACTTGGAATAGATAATGCGTTAAGTGTTTACGCAGCTGAAGTAAAGGGAGTAAAGGGAGAGGTTGCAGGACACGCAGACATTTTAGTTGTTCCTGATATACACAGTGGTAATTTTCTTGGAAAATCTGCTGTGTACTTTGCCAATGGTAGAATAGCAGGAATAATTGTTGGTGCAAAAGCTCCTGTTATAGTGATTTCAAGAGCTGACACAAGTGATTCAAAATTTGTATCCATAGCTCTTGCGGTAGCATTAACATGATTAGATCTAATCATTTACGAAGAAATGACAGACGAATGCTTGTATTTTTTAGCAAACAGACACTCTATCGTTAATTTTGAGGAAAATTTTATAGTACTTGTGGAGGTGTTTGCATGAAAAAGTTAGCGGTTGTTGCCATAGGTGGAAATGCAGTTAACAGGCCAGGAGAAGAACCAACGGCTGAGAACATGCTTAGAAATCTTTCTGAAACAGCTCATTACCTCGCTTCTATGCTCGATGAATATGATATTGTAATTACACATGGTAATGGTCCACAAGTAGGAAATTTGCTTGTCCAACAAGACCTTGCAAAGCACGTTATACCACCATTTCCCCTTGATGTGAATGATGCTCAAACACAAGGTAGTCTTGGATACATGATTGCGCTGACTCTTGAAAATGAGCTTAAAAAGCGTGGTGTAAACAGATACATATCGGCAATAGTAACTCAAATCTTGGTTGATAAGAACGACCCGGCTTTTCAGAAGCCATCAAAACCTGTTGGGCCATTTTATTCAAGAGAAGAAGCAGAAAAGTTATCACAAGAAAAAGGATGGATAATGAAAGAAGATGCAGGAAGGGGATGGAGAAGAGTAGTTCCTTCACCTATCCCTCTTGATATAATAGAAAAAGAAGTTATAAAAATGCTTGTTGAAAAAGATGTCATAGTAATTGCCGCTGGTGGAGGCGGAATTCCTGTGATAGAAGAAAATGGTCAAATTAAAGGAGTAGAAGCGGTTATTGATAAAGACAGGGCAAGTGCTTTACTTGCTAAGGAAATAGCAGCAGATCTTCTAATTATTTTAACAGGTGTGGAAAAAGTGTGTATAAACTATAAAAAACCAGATCAAATTGAATTGGATAAGCTGACAGTAGAAGAAGCGAGAAAATATCTGGATGAAGGTCACTTTCCAGCAGGTAGTATGGGACCTAAGATAGAAGCCGCCATTGATTTTGTCAGTTCAACCGGAAAAGAGTGCATAATTACAGACATGGCAGTACTTGACAAAGCTTTGAGAGGAGAAACTGGTACAAAGATTGTAAAATAGATTTACTAAAAAAGCGATGTACAGATTTATCTGTACATCGCTTTTTTACATACAAAATTGTTAAATTTTACTATACTGAAGTATAATAGCTTCAGTTTTCCAAAATTGTAATAAATAAGTGCTTTTTTGAACATATACTAAAATAGAAAAAATTGCAAATTGCATATTAGTTGTTCTACAATGTAAATAGTCTTTTTCTAAAGTTAGCGGAGCGAAGTGAAGATGAATAGAGTATATAGTGAGCGTCACATCCCGGTACTTTTGAATGAAGTTATTGAGAACTTAATTTGGAAGCCGGACGGGGTGTACGTAGATTGTACAGTAGGAGAAGGTGGACATACTCGAGCGATAGCGGAGCGGATATCATCAAGTGGTGGTAGGGTTATTGGTATTGACGTTGATAGCGAAGTATTGCAAATAGCGGAGCGAAATTTGGAAGCCTACCCTGAAGTTCAGCTCTTCAAATTCTCCTACATTGAGTTACCCGTCTTGTTGAATTTATTACAAGTCCATAAAGTTGATGGACTACTTGTTGATTTAGGAGTTTCTACCTACCAATTAAAAGCAGAAGGTAGAGGCTTTTCATTTAATGTGGATGAACCTCTTGATATGAGAATGAACCTTGAGAATACATTAACCGCCTACCAGGTTGTTAATACCTACCCGGAAGAGAAATTAGCAGATATCATATATAACTATGGTGAAGAAAATTTTGCGCGAAAGATAGCAAATGCTATTGTCCGAAATAGACCGATACATACGACAAAGCAACTTGTCGAAGTAATAAGAAAAGCCCTTCCTTACAAAGAAGTGCATAGCAGAAAAAGACACTTCGCAACGAAGACTTTCCAAGCAATACGAATAGAAGTTAATAAAGAGCTTGAAAATATTTCAAAATTTTTGGAATTTGCTCCTGATTATTTAAATGTGGGAGGAAGGTTAGTAATAATTTCATTTCATTCTTTGGAAGACAGGCTTGTGAAGCGAGCTTTTAGAAGTGACGTGCGCCTTAAAGTACTGGGCGATTTTATTGAACCGACAGCACAAGAAATATCGGAAAATCCGAGAGCAAGGAGTGCTAAACTGAGGGTAGCGGAGCGTATATAGATGCTTAAACTGATAGGGATAAAGTAACACTCACTGTAGAAAAAGTCAGACAGCGGAGCATTATATTAAACTTGATGCTAAACTTTCAAGTTTTGTCAAAAGTATTCAAAAATTTAGCGGAGCGAAGGGGGATAAGGTATGACTCTTGTAAAATCAAGGCAAAGTGAAGTTGCCCTTGAAAGGGAACGTTCGAGTTTTTTGGTACTGCTAAGATATTTTTTACCAAGTTTTCTTCTCGTATTACTTGTTTTTGCAGCGTATATGTTGAATGTTAAGGCATCGCAGGTTAGTTATGAGCTAAGTCAAATTAGAAAAAACTTGTCAAACAATCAACAACAAAACGAGGTCTTGGACAGACAGATTACAAAATTGTTTATAGGACGTGATGTGATAAATTGAGGATTGTTAGGTACAAAATTTTTTTCACATTGATAAGTATTCTGGTGTTAACTTTTCTGTTCAAAGTCTGGTATAATATATCTAACAATCAGTATGCCTTTAGCAGTAAAATTCCTGCTTTGCGTGGAAATATTTACGACTGCAAAGGTAGGTTACTTGCAACAAGCGAGGTTGTTTACACTGCCTATCTTGATCTAAGATATTTGAAATCAATAGCCGGAAATGCTTACAAGCGTGATCCGGATTTTATAAAAATGCTTTCAAACTTTGGAGTTGTCTATAATCCAAACGATTTCAATGAAAAGTACATATTAAAGTTAGGTTCATTTCCGAAAAGAGAGGATATACAAAAAAAGGTTCCAGCGCAATATTTGAAGTTCATCAGCATAGAAGCTGAGGAACGGAGAGTTTCCATATCTGATTTTGCTCTGGATTTCATTGTTGGAAAAACTGAGCAAAGGTATGGACTGAGCGGAGCAGAAGCATTTTTTGACAAAGTCCTTAGACCTGTACGTAATGGTACAACATTAGTAAGCTATTCTGGTTTTATAGGTAATAAGATGAAAACTTTTAAAATAGAACCTGAAAATGGCAAAAACGTGACTTTGACCATTGATAGCGTACTACAAAAAGCACTTTACGATTTTGCCTTGCATTATCAGGAGGAAAAGGAAGCTACTGAAGTTGGCATACTAATAATGGAAAGTGAGACTGGCAAAATTCGTGCAGCAATTACCACCCAAACATGGCCTACTTTTTACATGGGATATTTTGAACCTGGCTCAACTATAAAACCAATCATTTTTGCTGGAGCACTTGAGCTTGGTGTTGTAAAACCAGATACAAACTACTATTGTCCTGGTTATATTAAACCAGTCGATGGAATTAATCTTACGATAAAAGATTTAGAAAAACACGAGAGCATAAACTTGCATGACGGTTTGGTTCATTCTTGTAACATTGTTTCAATATTAACTGCAAAGAAAATTGTTGACACTTATGGTCAAACAAAGTTATATGAACTTTTGACATCATTCGGTTTTGGTATGGCAACAGGAATAGATCTTCCTGGAGAGGTTTCTGGAAAATTGAGCACACCTGATAAATGGTACAAAGCCGACTGGGCATTTATTGCTATTGGGCAATCTCTGGGAATTACTCCTATTCAATTAATAGCCGCATTTAACTCAATTGTAAACGATGGGATTTATGTAACTCCCACTATAGATGAAAAGAAAAAAGTTGTGAGTAAGAGAATTATCTCAAAAGAAACAGCGGGGTTAGTAAAACAAATGTTATTAGATGTTGTGGAAAAAGGAACAGGTATTAATGCAAAAATAGAAAATACAAAAATCTATGGAAAGACTGGTACAGCACAAAAGAATTTCAAAAAGGATGTTACAGCTTTGTTTATTGGTCAAGTGGAACTTGATAGAAAACTTACCATCCTTGTGTGGGTTGACTCACCACAAAAAGAGAAATTAAGTAGCATTGTTGCAGCTCCATTTTTCAAAAGCGTAGTGGAAAAATTAGAAAAGTATTATTTACAAGAATCTAAAAATGACTTGACTGAAAAAAGTCTAGATTTTAAAGGATGGACACTTGAACAGATTTATGAGTACAGTAAGACAAAGAAAATAAAACTTAATCTATTAAACCTTGGACTTTACGTAAGAGACTATCAGTTTAAAGAAACACCCGAAGGAACTGTGTTAGATATAATTCTTTCAGAACAACCTGTTTTAAATGAACAGAAGTGAAATTATAATATTTCATCAGATTGTTACATTGAATTCACCACATGTATCGTACATGATGATAAAATACCAATGCTATAATGCCTGAGAATGCAGGTTCAAGAAAGACCTTTCGGTCGCCTGCAGGAGGCACAAAAGAGAAATCCCAGTGATGTTCTCTTTTGTTTTGCCTCGTTAAGAGGCTTTTTTCTTTTTGTATCGTAAGAGCCAACTGATATAATTTATGAATATACGGGAGGTGAAGATGTGCTTAGAAGACCTGAAAAAGAACAACTTGTCCAGGAGTTAACGGACGAATTCAAAAACTCATCGTTAGTTTTGTTTACAGATTTCAAAGGTTTAACAGTCGCTCAAATGACCAAATTGAGAAGGTCGCTGAGAGAAAAGTTTGGAGCCAGCGCAAGGTTAACTGTTGTCAAAAACACGCTTTTAAAAATGGCTCTTAAAAACTCAGGCTATGATATTGAAAACCACGGTACAGCATTGTTTGGTCCAACAGCCGTTTTGTACGTTACAGAGGGTGATCCAGTAGAGGCTATAAAAATTTTCTATAACTTCGCCAAAGAAAACAAAGGAGTACCTACTTGCAAAGGTGTGTACCTTGAGAAAAAGTTCTTCCCAGGCGAACAACTGGAAGAATTGTCGAAGCTTCCATCAAGAGAACAACTCATCGCAATGGTTGTTGGCGGAATCCAAGCACCCATTCGTGGATTGGTCAATTCTCTTGCTGGTGTGCTTAGAAGTGTTATGTATGCTCTTAACGCAATTAAGGAGAAAAAAGAGCAACAATAAGATACTGACTTTTTCTTGTGTATGAAAAATATGACTAAAAAAGCGGAGGTGTATATCATGACATTGGAAGAACTCGTAAAAGCGATCGAAAGTTTAACTGTTGCAGAACTTGCACAGCTTGTTAAAATGCTTGAAGAAAGATTCGGTGTTAGCGCGGCAGCTCCAGTTATGGCAGCTATGCCTGTAGCAGCTGCAGCAGCTCCAGCCGCAGCTGTAGAGGAAAAAGATACATTTGATGTTCTGCTCAAGAGTTTCGGCGCGAAGAAAGTAGAAGTTATTAAAGTTGTAAGAGAAATCACGGGTCTTGGTCTTAAAGAAGCAAAAGACTTGGTAGAAAAAGCAGGTGCGCCAGATGCATTCATTAAGCAAGGTGTAAAGAAAGAAGAGGCAGAGGATATCAAGAAAAAGATTACAGAAGTTGGAGGAGAAGTTGAAATAAAGTAACATATTTTTCTAAACAAAGAATATTGTGTATCAAACCCCGCATGGTACTGTACAATGCGGGGTTTTTATGGTTTAATATATAATTGGTCTATTATCAACCGTTTTTCAAGAACGGTAAATGAGATTTATACCTATCTGTTTTTTTCTTTCTTAACCCCCGCAAATGTTTAATTTCCAACCGAATGTGTAATGAATGAGGAAGAGGTGATGATATGAAAACCTACCAAATTGGTAAGAGAACAAGGCATTTTTTTGGAAAAGTCAAAGAGATTGTAGAAGTCCCCGACCTTGTTGAGATTCAGCGTAAATCTTTCCAAGAACTCCTTGAAAATGGTATATTGCGTATTCTTAAGAAGTTCAGTCCTATAACCTCAGCAAAAGTCGAAGGTAGAAGGGACAAAGGTTTTAGCCTTGAGTTTGTCAATTTCAGAGTAGGTGAACCATTGCACTCTGTTGAAGAATGTAAGCAGAGGTTGTTAACATATGTTGCTCCTTTTTACGCAACAGTTAGAGTTACTGATATTTCAACTGGTGAAATGCGCGAAGAAGAAGTTTCTCTTGGGAATTATCCAGTGATGACAGAAAATCAAACTTTTGTTATCAATGGTGTTGAACGGGTAGTTGTAAGTCAACTTGTCAGAAGTCCCGGTGTTTATTTTGTTGAAGAGCCAACCAAAAATATAGGTGCAAAACCAATATACTTGGCTCACTTTTTACCCGTCCGTGGTGTTTGGCTTGAAATAATGTTGAATCTCAACGATGAAACACTTTATGCAAGAATTGATAGAAGAAAGAGGTTAAACCTTTTCCTCGTTTTGAAAACCCTTGGATTTCAAAATGATATAGATATTCTGTCGCTTTTTCCAACTTACATCGACGTTGAAGACGATTATACCTTGAAGCAATCAGAAGGAATAATAATTCTTGAGAAAGTTATTTCAAAAAGTGGCGAGGTTTTAGCCGAAAAGGGGTCTGTTTTAACACCTACCTTAGTTGATATATTCAGAGAGCATGGAATTGAAAAAATAAAGGTTGTTAACAAGTACGTTTTTAAAACATATACGAAATTAAAAGAAAAACTCAAGATACCTATGGAAGAGAATATAAGCGAATTGAGAGCTTATATGGAAATTTACAAAGAACTCAGACCCGGTGAAGTCTTTAGGTACAATGCGGCAAGATCGTATTGGCATAATCTATATTTTAACGAAGAGCGCTTTGAACTTTCTGAAGTCGGACGTTACAAGATGAATAAGAAATTGACAAATGCTTATAGAAAATATCTGATGGAAATTGAGGGTAAGAATCAAAAAATTGTTGAGAATATTGAATATGAAGAAAGCTTTAATGCTTTAACACCGATGGATATAATACTTGTTATTAGAATGCTTCTTGAGACTGAAAAACACCCAGAAACGCTTGATACAAAAGATCATCTTGCAAACAAAAGGGTTAAAACTGTTGGTGAACTAATTGCTTCTGAGTTTGAGAGGACGTTTTCAAAATCAGTTCACCAAATCCAAGAAAAATTGGCTACGTACACAAGCCTTGACAAGATCTCAATACCAAGTTTGATTAACTTAAGAAATGTAATTGCTTCGCTAAATAGTTTCTTTGCAACCAATCCATTATCACAATTCATGGATCAGGTGAACCCAATAGCGGAATTAACTCATAAAAGAAGGTTAACAGCTGTAGGACCAGGTGGGCTAAAAAGAGAAAGGGCAAGATTCGAGGTTCGCGACGTTCACCATTCACATTACGGCAGAATGTGTCCTATCGAAACTCCAGAAGGAGGTAACATAGGTCTTATAACCTCTTTGTCTGTTTATGCCACGATTGATAGATTTGGATTTTTGGTAACACCGTATAGGAAAGTTGTCGATGGAAAACTTACGGATGAAGTTGTTTACTTAGCTGCAGATGAGGAAGAAAATTACAGAATTGCGTCTGTGACAATTGCTTTTGATGAATATGGGAATATTGTTCAAGAAAGGGTACCTGTTAGATATCTGGAAAAGATAGTTTATGTGCATAAGGATGAAGTTGATTTAGTCGATATTTCTCCCAAGCAAATAGTGAGTGTTACAACATCGTTAATTCCGTTTCTTGAGCATGATGATGCAAATCGTGCGTTGATAGGCTCAAATATGCAAAGGCAAGCTGTGCCACTTGTCAAACCTGAGGCTCCACTTGTAGGTACTGGTATGGAATATTATGCGGCTATATACTCTGGACATGTAGTCATTGCAAAAAATGACGGTGTAGTTAAAAAAGTAGATGGTAGAAAGATTATAATTCACAGGACAAATGAAAATGGAGAGTTATTATATGACAAAAAGGGTAACCCAATTGTTGACGAGTACAATCTTTTAAAATATGTTAGATCAAACCAAGATACATCGATTAACCAAAGGCCAATTGTAAATGTTGGTGAATTTGTAAAAAGAGGTACACCAATAGCTGATGGTCCTGCAACCGATAATGGTGAGCTTGCGCTTGGTAAAAATGTACTTGTTGCGTTTTTACCATGGGAAGGATATAACTTTGAGGATGCGATTCTTGTTAGTGAAGAGCTTCTTGAAGATGACACATTCACTTCTGTTCACATAGAGGTGTATGAAACAACAGCTAGAGAGACGCGTGTTGGTCCAGAAGAAATAACCGCCGAGATACCAAATGTGTCAAAGGAAAATTTAAGAAATCTTGATGAAAACGGTATCATTCGGATAGGAGCATACGTTGGTAAACAGAAATATTTCAGTTCGCAAGATATACTGGTTGGTAAAGTTACACCAAAAGGAGAAAGCGATGCAAGTCCTGAAGAAAAAATAATGAGATCTGTCTTTGGTGAAAAAGGCAAAGATGTAAAAGACTCTTCACTTAGAGTACCTCACGGTGTCGAAGGTAGAGTTATAGGTGTACATGTTTTTCATAAAGAAGAAGTTGGTGATTTAGGTCCAGGCGTTAACACACTTGTTAGAGTTTATCTCGCTACAAGAAAACCTCTTGAGGTTGGAGACAAACTTGCAGGTAGACACGGTAACAAAGGTGTTGTTTCAATGATTCTTCCAAAAGAAGATATGCCATTTTTACCAGATGGTACGCCTGTACAAGTTGTGCTAAGTCCACTTGGTGTTCCATCGCGTATGAACATTGGTCAGGTACTTGAAACATCACTTGGGTGGCTTGCAAAATTGACAAATAGATATTTTGCCACTCCTGTTTTTGATGGTGCAAAGGAAGATGAAATATTACCAGAACTTTACAAGGTAAGAGAATCATTTAAATTAC